>NZ_JASATI010000017.1:0-95037 GCF_038440225.1 Hydrogenophaga sp. OTU3427
GCCGCCCGTGGCGAAGGCCACGCCGTCGGCCTCCCAGCTGTAGCTGATGGGGCCCAGACCGTCCTCGTCCGCCAGATCGTTGCTGGCCGTCAGGGTCTGGTCTTCCGTGGCCGTGCCACTGATCGTCACCGTGCCCACCGGGGCGTCGTTGACGTTGGCAATCGTCTGCCCCGTGCCCTCGAACACCGTCGTGCCACCAAACGGGTCGGTGCTCGTGGCCACCGCGCGCACTTCCTTGCCCACGTAGCTCTGGTTCCCCGGGATCGCCAGGGCGCCGGTGTTCGCGCCAGCGATGTCGGTCCACACCCCGGCAATCTTTTCCTGCCAGCGGTAGGCCGTCGTGATCGAACCGTCCGCGTCCGTGGCCGTCAACGCAGCCACCAGGCTGCCGCCCTCTTGGGCTGTGCCGGTCACCGCGAGCGTGCCCGTTGCTTCGTCTTCCACGTTGGCGATCACCTGCCCCGTGCCCTCGAACACCGTCGTGCCGCCAACCGGGTCCGTGCTCGTGGCCACCGCGCGCACTTCCTTGCCCACGTAGCTCTGGTCGCCGGGGATCGCCAGCGTGCCGGTGTTCGCGCCGGCAATGTCCGTCCACACGCCTGCAATCTTCTCCTGCCAGCGGTAGGCCGTCGTGATCGCCCCGTCCGCGTCGGTGGCCGTCAGCAACGCCACCAAGCTGCCGCCCTCTTGGGCGGAACCCGTCACCGCCAGCGTGCCCGTCGCCTCATCCTCTGCCGGGGTGATATCCAGCGTGGCACTGCCCGCCGCCGAGAGACTGCCGTCGCTCACCAAATAGCTGAACTGCACCGACGTCGAATCGTTCGTGGCCGGGGTGTAGGACCAGGTGCCGTTGCCGTTGTTCACCAGGGCACCACCGCCGGTGGCTATGGCCAGGTTGGTGGCGGTGAGCGGGTTGCCGTCGGGGTCGCTGGCGTTGGCCAGGAGTTGGGCCTGCGTGATCAGGTGCGGGCCACTGTCTTCCGCGATGGCGGTCAAGGTCACGGGTGTTGTGGTGGGGGCGTCGTTGACGGGCACCACCACAACCGAATGGGTGTCGGTGCCGACGGTGGGACCACCCGACTCCGTTCCCGTGACGGTGATCGTTCCAGGACTGGTCGGCGATTCACTCGAATCGTGGTACTGGACACCCCGCAGTATCAGTTCCCACGCTGTATTGGTTTCGTTGCTGCCAGTCAAGGTCAGCACGCCCGTGGCCACGTTGTAGCCGACGGTGACGCTGTTGGTGCTCGCCGTTGCTGCGGCGCTGGCGTTCAGCGACAGCGTGCGGGTGGCCGCCGGATTGGCCATGCTCACCGTGACGGTGTCGACCTTGTCCGCATCGTTGCCATTGGGGTTGAAGATGGCCGAAGGAAACAGGTCAACCGCCGTTTGCTCCGTGAAGTTCGTGGAGCCCACACCCGTGGCGCCGTTCAAATTTATCCGGACCTGGAACACCTCCGCATAGTCCGGTGCCGAAATGGCCTGGGCCTCCACCGTCCCCGCGCTCGCCTCCAGCACCCAATCCCCGCCCAGCGCCGCGCTGCCCGTGAGGTCGGTCGAGGCCGCCACGTCGGCGCCGGTGGCCACGGAGAGCGCTTCGATGAAGGCCTGCCCCTGTGTTCCCGACGCCACGTCGCAGCCATAGATCAGGATGTCCGCCCCATCGGCCAGGTGGCTGCCGATGTCGGCCAGCACGTCCTGGTAGGCGGCCAGGTTGCCGGCGGACAACACCGTGCTGCCCAGGGTGACTTCACCGGCACCGCCGTGCGAAATGAGGTCGACCGTGGCGACATCGGTGATGATGTCCACGGCCGTGACCAGGCCCTCGTTGTGCGCCAGGAAATCGCGGATCTGCTGCACGCCGTCGCTGTGGGCGTCCAGCACCACCACGGTGGCGTCGGCGGGCAATTGCGCGATCAGCGACTGGTGGTCGGCCACGCCCGGATCGACAAACACCACCCGCGCGTTGAACAGGCCCGACGTGCTGTCGGACGCCGTCACCACATTGATGGTGGAGAGATCGATCTGGTGCGCCGTCAGGTAGTCCTGAATCTGCACATGGCCATTGGCTGCCCCATCGAAATAGGCCACCTGGTACACAGCGGGGTCGTACAGCGCCGCGAGGCTAGCGTGGCCATCCAGCTGGGTGTCGATCAAGACGGTGCGTGTGTTCATGTCGGTTTCTCCGGTATGTCGATGCATTCAACGAAGGCAGGTGCCTGAAAACAGATGGGTCAAGGGCATGCCGGCATCAGCCGGGTTCCAGCCGACTGGCCACGAACTTCAGGCCCACGCCGGTCTTGCCGTCCTTCACCTCGACCCGGACGACCTCGCCCGTGGCGCAGAGCTTCATGGGCCCGCCGGGTGTGTCCAGTGCGATTTCCAGCTCGATCAGGCTGCCCATGACCTGCAGGCCATCGGTCTGCAGAAACAGGCCAGAGGCACTGATGTCGCGGGTCACGCCCAGGCCACCTTGCCCGGACGTGACGGGCAGGGACACCGGTTCCCTTGGTTCGGATCGCTGATCGGCGCGCATGGCCCCAGTGTCAAAGTTGCAGGGAGAAACTTCATGATGGAGTTGTCACGATTTCGCCCGGCCACACTCCCAGCCAAATGGGCCCCAACCCATGACAAAGCTGTTGGTTTTTAGTCAAACTTTGTAAAAATTAAGGGCCTGCGTGTTACATATGAGGCACAGGATCGCCACCAGGCATCCCCCTCAAACCATCCAGCTTGTGACCTCTTTGAAGGCTGCCCTTGCCATCGTCCATACGTGTTCATGTGGTCGCCCCGGAGCTGTTTGCCTGGGGTCTGGCGCGGCTGGTGGAGACCGCCGCACCGGCGCTGGCGCTGGCCGGGGTGTCCCGCGACCTCGCCGCCTACCCCTCCATGGACGCCAGCGCGGAGCCCGACGTCGTGGTGGTGCACGTCGAAACGGCGGAAGCGAACGAACGGCTGCTGGACCTCCACGGCCAGAGCCGCGCGAAGATTCTGGCCGTCGGCGGCTCGGCCGACGACAGCCTGCTGGACGCGGCCATCCTCGCGGGTGCCCGGGGCTGGGTCCGTGCGAGCGACCCGCCCGACACCTTGCTGCGCGCCATCGAAAAGGTGCACCAAGGCGAGGTGTGGCTGGACCGCGGCGCGACGGGGCGGATTTTCGTGGCGATGGCACGGCAGCAAGGCGGCCGCTCGGGCCACCCGGAGCAGGACAAGATCGCCACGCTGACCCGCCGCGAGCGCCAGACCGTGGCGGCACTGACGCAGGACTCGTCCGCCAACGGAAAGCGTCTGGCGGAGCGCCTGCACATCAGCGAAAACACGCTGCGCAACCACCTGACCTCGATCTACAGCAAGCTGGGCTTGAGCAACCGGGTGGAGCTGTACGCCTTCGCGCAGCGGCACAAACGGCAGCTGGTGGATTGAAACAGCCCCTCGGGCGCAGCCATGGCAAACCGTCCACGATAATCGGCTGCCATGCCTGACGCGGCGCCCGGGCGCCTGTCCGCCCCGCGTTGGCCCCCGCCCGAACCACCCATGTCACCACGCCCCACGCCAGCGCAGGCCCACTGACCCGCCATGCTGTTCCATTCATCCATACGCAAGGAGCTGGGCCGCAGCTTTGGCGCCACCCTGGTGGTGCTGTTCACCATCGTCATCACGATGCTGCTGATCCGCACCCTGGGCCTGGCGTCCAAGGGCAGCGTCAACCCCGAGGAGGTGATGATCGTGCTGGGCTACACCGTGCTCGGCCGCCTGCCCACCATCCTCACCATCGCGCTGTTCATCTCGATCGTCTCCACCCTGTCGCGCATGCACAGCGACAGCGAGATGGTGATCTGGTACACCAGCGGCCGCGGGCTGATGGGTTTCCTGTCACCCGTGCTGCGTTTCGCCTGGCCCATCCTGCTGGCGGTGGGTGTGCTGGTGATGCTGGTCTGGCCCTGGGCCAACGAGCAGATCGACCTGCTGCGCGACCGCTTCGAGCAGCGCAGCGACCTGCAGCGTGTGGCGCCGGGCCAGTTCCAGTCGTCGTCCGACGGCCGCCGCGTGTTCTTCATCGACAAGGACAGCGCCGGCACGGCCGATGGCCGCAACGTGTTCATCTCCAACCAGGAAGACGACGGCAGCGAGAGCATCACCTCGGCGCGCTCGGGTCGGGTCGAGCGGGTGGACGGGCGGCAGATGCTGCTGCTGAGCAGCGGGCAGCGCCTGGACGTGCCTCCGCCCGATTCGGACAAGCCGGTGCGGGTCAGCGAATTCGCCGAATACGGCATACAGATCGGCGAGGAACACCCGCTGATCGGCGCCGACCGGGGTGTGAAATCCATGCCGACCTGGGAGCTGCTGGGCAACGGCGACCGGCAACGCTCGGGTGAGCTGGTCTGGCGCATCGGCATGCTGCTGACAGCGATCAACTTCGTGCTGATCGCTGTCAGCGTGTCTTCGGCCAACCCGCGCGCCGGTCGCGGGGGCAACCTGGCCTTCGTGCTGTTCGCCTTCGTCTTCTACTACAACCTGCTCAACCTCAGCCAGAGCTGGCTGGTCAGTGGCCGGCTTGGTTTCTGGCAGGTGATGCTGGGGCTGCACGGCGTGGTGCTGGTGCTGGCCGCCGGCTGGATGCTCAAGCGCCACCACAACTGGACCCTGCGCGACTTGCTGCCCGCGCCCACACCCGCAGGCGGAACCACACCATGAGCACCATACGCCGCCTGATCTACGGCGAGATCTTCAACGCCGTGGCCTATGTGCTGCTGGCCTTTCTCTCGCTGTTCTTCTTCTTCGACTTCGTCGACGAGCTGCCCTCGCTGGGCAAACCCTCGGTGTTGGGCACGGGCGACAGCTACGAGCTGCGCCACGCCCTGTTGTACGTGCTGCTGCTGGTGCCCAACCGGATCTACGAGCTGATGCCCATCGCGGTGCTGATCGGCTCGGTGTTCGTGATGGCGCGGCTGGCCCAGGGCTCGGAATTCACCATCCTGCGCACCAGCGGCCTGGGGCCTTGGCGGGCCTTGCGCACGCTGCTGGGCCTGGGCGCCATCTTCGTCTGCCTGACCTTCGCGGTGGGCGACTACATCGCGCCGCTGGCCGACCGCAGCGCGCAGGTGCTCAAGGCGCGCTTCCAGGGCCGCATCAACCTGGGCCAGACCGGCGCCTGGCTCAAGGAACGGCAGGCTTACAGCAGCTACTCGGTCAACGTCGGCTCGGTCAGCGCGCTCGGTGCCCTCAAGAACATCCGCATCTTCGAGCTCGACAACCGCGGCTTCCTGGTGTCCTCGCTGCAGGCCGAGACGGGGCAGATCGGAGACGACAGCGCCTGGCACCTCAAGCAGGTGATGCGCCGCGAGTTCAACACCGGCAGCCGCGACGCGCTGCAACTCACCCAGGAGGCGCTGCCCGAGTACCGCTGGCCGACCGAACTCAGTACCGAAATGGTGTCGGTCGCGCTGCTCAACCCGGACCGCATGCGCACCGCCGACCTCTACGCCTACATCCAGCACCTGCAGTCCAACGGGCAGACCGCGCAGAAGCACGAGATCGAATTCTGGCGCAAGGTCTTCTACCCGCTCAGCTGCCTGGTGATGGTGGTCCTGGCCCTGCCCTTCGCCTACCTGCACTTCCGCTCCGGGGGCATCGCCGGCTACGTGTTCGGTGGTGTCATGACCGGCATCAGCTTCTTCCTCCTCAACAACGTGTTCGGCTATATCGGCAACCTCAACCAGTGGCAACCCTGGCTGGCGGCCGCCTCGCCGGCCCTCATCTATTCGCTGATGTCGCTCGGCGCCTTCGGCTGGCTGGTGCTCCGACGATGACCCACACTCCCCATGACGGCCTGGCCGTGATCGTTTTTGCCCACGGCT
This sequence comes from Hydrogenophaga sp. OTU3427, assembly GCF_038440225.1. NCBI lineage: Bacteria > Pseudomonadati > Pseudomonadota > Betaproteobacteria > Burkholderiales > Comamonadaceae > Hydrogenophaga > Hydrogenophaga sp. OTU3427. The sequence goes on from NZ_JASATI010000017.1 coordinate 5,859, forward strand.
CGCGCGACCCGCTCTGGCGCACACCGGTGGAGGCGGTCGCCGCCCGCATCGCCGCGCGTGCGCCCGGCAGTTTTGTCAGTTGCGCCTACCTCGAACTCTGCACCCCCGACCTGCCCGGCGCCGTGGCGCAGGCCCTGGCCGCGGGCGCGCGGCGCATCCGTGTGCTGCCGTTGTTCTTCGGCATGGGCAAACACGCCCGCGAAGACCTGCCCGAACTGATGACCACGCTGCAGACCACCCACCCCGACGTGTGTTTCGAGTTCATGCGCCCAGCCGGTGAAGACGAACGCCTGACCCGCTTGCTGGCCGACCTGGCACTGGAAGGCCCGGCATGAACCTGCACCAGTTCCGATTCGTGCAGGAAGCGGTGCGCCGCAACCTCAACCTGACCGAGGCCGCCAAGGCCCTGCACACCTCGCAGCCCGGCGTCTCCAAGGCCATCATCGAGCTGGAGGACGAGCTGGGCGTGGAGATCTTCGCCCGCCACGGCAAGCGCATCAAGCGCGTGACCGAGCCCGGCCAGCACGTGCTGCAAAGCATCGAGATCATCCTGCGCGAGGTGCAGAACCTCAAGCGCATCGGCGAGCAGTTCTCCAAGCAGGACAGCGGCAAGCTCAGCATCGCCACCACCCATACCCAGGCGCGCTACGTGCTGCCCCAGCCGGTGGCCAAGCTGCGCCAGATCTACCCCAAGGTGGGCATCGAGCTGCACCAGGGCTCGCCCGACCAGGTGGCCCAGATGCTGATGACCGACGTGGCCGAGATCGGCATCGCCACCGAGTCGCTGTCGCAGTACGAAGACCTGGTCACCCTGCCCTGCTACGAGTGGCAACACGTGCTGGTGCTGCCCTTCGGCCACCCGCTGCTGGACAAGGAGCGCATCCACCTCGAGGACCTGTCCAAGGTCCCGCTGATCACCTACCACCCCTCCTTCACGGGCCGCACCCGCATCGACCGCGCCTTTGCCGCGCGCCAGCTCACGCCCAACATCGTGCTGGAAGCCATCGACTCGGATGTCATCAAGACCTATGTGAAGCTGGGCATGGGCGTGGGCATCGTGGCCGAAATGGCCATGGCCGGCGAGGAAAAGTCGCCCGAGCTGGTGGCCCGCCCGGCCGGTGACCTGTTCGGCCAGAACATCGCCCGCGTCGCCTTCAAACGCGGCATTTATCTGCGCCACTTCGTGCTGCGTTTTGCCGAGCTGCTGAGCGACCGCCTATCGCGCGAACTCATCACCAAGGCCATGCAAGGCACGCCCGACGACTACAACCTCTGACCCATCCTTCCGCGACGAACGATGAACACACCCGCCCTCACCTCGCGCCTGCCCAACGTCGGCACCACCATCTTCACCGTCATGTCGGCGCTCGCCAGCGAAACCGGCGCAGTCAACCTGGGCCAGGGCTTCCCCGACTTCAACTGCGACCCGGCCCTGGTTGACGCGGTGACCCGGGCCATGCAGCAAGGCCTCAACCAGTACCCGCCCATGCCGGGCGTGCCGGTGCTGCGCGAAGCGATCTCGGCCAAGATCGAGACGCTGTATGGCCGCCGCTATGACGCCGGCAGCGAGATCACCGTCACCGCCGGCGCCACCCAGGCCATCATCACCTGCATCCTGTCGGTGGTGCACCCGGGCGACGAGGTCATCGTGCTCGAACCCTGCTACGACAGCTACGTGCCCAACATCGAGCTGGCCGGTGGCGTGGTGGTGCGTGTGCCGCTGACACCCGGCACCTTCCGCCCCGACTTCGACAAGATCGCCGCCGCGATCACGCCCAGGACCCGCGCCATCATCGTCAACACGCCGCACAACCCCAGCGCCACCGTGTGGAAACGCGAGGACATGCTCAAGCTGCAGGAGCTGCTGGCGCCCACCCAGGTGCTGCTGATCAGCGACGAGGTCTACGAACACATGGTCTTCGACGGCCAGCCCCACGAAAGCGCCGCCCGCTACCCTGGCCTGGCGGCGCGCGCCTTCATCGTCAGCAGCTTCGGCAAGACCTACCACGTCACCGGCTGGAAGGTCGGCTTCGTGGCCGCGCCGGCGTCCCTGACGGCCGAGTTCCGCAAGGTGCACCAGTTCAACGTCTTCACCGTCAACACGCCGGTGCAGCACGCGCTGGCCACCTACATGGCCGACCCCAGGCCCTACCTGGAGCTGCCGGCCTTCTACCAGCACAAGCGCGACCTGTTCCGCGCCGGCCTGGCCAAGACCCGCTTCAAGCTGCTGCCCAGCGAAGGCAGCTACTTCCAGTGTGTGGACATCTCCGACCTGGCCGTGCCCGAGCGCAGCCTGCCCGAGGCCGACTTCTGCCAGTGGCTCACGCGCGAGATCGGCGTGGCTGCCATCCCGCTGTCGGCCTTCTACGGCGACGGCTTCGACCAGCACGTGGTGCGCTTCTGCTTCGCCAAGAAGGACGAGACGCTGGTGTCGGCGCTGGAGCGGCTGGCGCGCCTGTGACCGGCCCCCGATGCGCGGTCGCGCAACGGACATGAGCGCGTCATGAAGGTGTCACGTGCCTCACCAGAATGAAAAGACCTGCCGATCCGGCAGGCTTCATCTCCGGGAGACACCCCATGTTCCGCCCCACACGCGTCGCGCTTGCCCTGACCACCCTGGCCCTGCTGCAGGCCTGCGGCGGCTCCGATCCCGCCTTCAACACCCTCAGCGGTGACGCGCCGCTGGTGATCGGCCACCGGGGCGCCTCGGGCCTGCTGCCCGAGCACACGCTGGAGGCCTACCGCAAGGCCATCGAACAGAACGCCGACTTCATCGAGCCCGACCTGGTGCTGACCCAGGACGGCGTGATGATCGCCCGCCACGAACCCATGCTGGACGGCACCACCGACGTGGCGGCCAAGTTCCCGGCATCGCGCCAGACCACGCGCAACGTGGACGGCGTGCCCACCACCGCCTACTTCGCCAGCGACTTCACCCTGGCAGAGATCAAGACCTTGCGCGCGGTGCAGGCCCGCGCCGGCCGCGACACCTCGTTCAACGGCCTCTACGCCATCCCCACCCTGGACGAAGTGATCGCGCTGGCCAAGGCCGAAGGCAACAAGCGCGGTCGCACCGTGGGCATCTACCCCGAGATCAAGCACTCGGTCTTCCACGCCACCGAAGCCGGTTTTGGTGCCCACGTGTTCGAGGACAAGCTGCTGGCCACGCTGCACGTGGCCTACGGCAACACCGGCAGCGCGCCGGTGTTCATCCAGTCCTTCGAGGTCGCCAACCTGCAGTACCTCAACACCAAGACCAACATCAAACTGGTGCAGTTGATCGACGCCGACGACGTGAAGGACGACGGCAGCATGTCGCTGGTGGCGCCCTACCACAAGCCCTACGACTTCGTGGTCAACAACGATGCGCGCAGCTTTGCCGACCTGCTCAAACCCTCCGGCCTGGACTTCATAAAGACCTACGCCGACGCCGTGGGCCCGTGGAAGCCCTACCTGCTCAAGACCGTGAAAGATGGCGTCGACCGCAACGGCGATGGCGTGGTCACCATCAACGACCGCCGCGTGGACGGCAGCACCGGCGTGATCGAGGCCGCCCACGAGCGCGGCCTGATGGTGCACACCTGGACCTTCCGCGACGACGCCAGCGGCTACGGTTTCAAGGACCCCAAGGCCGAGATGGCGGCCTACATCAAGCTGGGCGTGGACGGCGTGTTCACCGACTTCCCAGCCACCGGCGTGGCGGCTGTCGCGGCATCGCACTGACGGCCCCGTCCGGGCTCAGCTGGACAACTGGGCCCAGACCTTCTCGATCCGCTTGACGCTGACCGGCTGCGGCGTGCGCAGCTCCTGCGCGAAGAAGCTCACCCGCAGTTCCTCCAGCAGCCAGCGCAGCTCCACCATGCGCGGGTCGAGCACACCCTTGCGCTCGGCCACCAGGCGCCAGAAGCGCTGCTCCTGCGGGCGCAGCTCGGCCAGTTTGGTGGCGTCGCGCGCCGGGTCGGCACGCCATTTGTCCAGGCGCAGGGTGATGGCCTTGAGGTAGCGCGGCAAGTGCTGCAGCTGTGCCCAGGGCGTGTCCATCATGAAACGCTTGCCACACAGGCGCTGCAACTGCTGCTGCGCATCGGCCACCGCCTCGGTGGCGTTCTTGCTGTCCTTGATCTTGCGCGAGGCGATGGCGAATTCGGCCAGCACCGTGGCAGCCAGGCGCGAAACCTCGTTGGCGATCAGCGTGAGCCGGCCCCGGCCTTCGTCAATGCTGCGCTTGAAATCGGCCTCGTTCGTGGGCAAGGGGTCGAGCAGGAAGGCGCGGTCCAGCGCCACCGCGATCAGCTGGTCGCGCAGCTCTTCCTGCGTGCCCAGCGGCATGTAGGCCACGGCCATCTTCTGCAGGTCGGGCAGGTTTTTTTCGAGGTACTTGAGGGCGTCGCGTATCTGCAGGGCGAACAGCCGGCGCAGGCCGGCGCGGTGCCTGGCCGCCGCCACCTCGGGCTCGTCGAAGACCTCGATGCTCACCGCGTCGCCCTGGTCGATCAGGGCCGGGAAGCCGATCAGCGTCTGCCCGCCCTTGCGGATCTCCATCAGCTCGGGCAGCTCGCCAAAGGTCCAGGCGGTGTGGCGCTGGGCGCCGTCGGCCGCCGGCGTGGACGCCACGGCCCGGGGGCCGGCGGGCGCCTTGCCCGGCGCAGCGGTGCTGGCGGCCGGCGGCGGCACGGCGGCAGCGGTCTTGAGCCCCGCCAACGCCTGGAAGGCCCCGCGCGCCTTGGCGCCGAGTTCGGCCTTGAGCGCGCCGAGGTTGCGCCCCTGCCCCAGCTGGCGGCCGTGTTCGTCCACCACCCGCAGGTTCATGAACAGGTGCGGCGGCAACATGTCGAGCTTGAAATCACCACGCTTCACGTCCAGGCTGGTTTCGGCGCGCACCTGCCTGAGCAGGGCGTCGGTGAGGCCGCCCACACACCAGCGTTCGGGCGCGCTGAAGAACTCCGCCAGGCGCGCGGCGCTCTCGGGCAGGGGCACGAAGCGGCTGCGCGGCTTCTGGTGCAGGCTCTTGAGCAGGGCCTGGATCTTGTCCTTGAGCATGCCGGGCACCAGCCACTCGCAGCGTTCCTCGCTGACCTGGTTGAGCACGAACAGCGGCACGGTGACCGTGAGGCCGTCGCGGGCATCGCCGGGTTCGTGCAGGTAGTCGGCCGCGCAGTCCACCCCGCCGAGTTTGAGCACCTTGGGGAAGGCGCTGGTGGTGATGCCGGCGGCCTCGTGCCGCATCAGTTCCTCGCGGCTGAGCTGCAGCAGTTTGGGGTTCAGGCGTGAAGCCTCGCGCCACCAGCGCTCCAGCCCGGTGCCGCTGCACACGTCGGCCGGGATCTGCGCGTCGTAAAACGCAAAGATCAGTTCGTCGTCCACCAGCACGTCCTGGCGGCGCGACTTGTGTTCCAGCGACTCGACCTGGGCGATCAGCTTGCGGTTGGCGGCCAGGAAAGGCAGGCGGCGGAACATCTCGTCCGACCACTCCTGCCCCACCAGCGCCTCGCGGATGAACAGCTCGCGGGCGCCGGCCGGATCGACCTTGCCGTAGTTGATGCGCCGGCCCTGGTAGATCACCAGGCCATACAGCGTGGCCCGCTCCAGCGCCACCACCTCGCCGGCCTTCTTTTCCCAGTGTGGGTCGAGCAGCTGCTTCTTGAGCAGGTGGCCGCCGACCTGCTCCAGCCAGGGCGGCTCGATAGCGGCGATGCCACGGCCGAACAGGCGCGCGGTCTCCACCAGCTCGGCACAGACGATCCAGCGCCCGGGCCGTTTGCTCAGGTGCGCGCCCGGGTGCCGGTGGAACTTGATGCCGCGCGCGCCCAGGTAGACATCCTCGGTCTCGTGCTTGAGACCGATGTTGCCGAGCAAGCCGGACAACATGGACAGGTGCAGTTGCTCGTAACTGGCCGGTGTGGTGTTGATGGCCCACTTGTGCTCGGCCACCACGGTGTGCAGCTGGGTGTGGATGTCGCGCCATTCGCGCACGCGGCGGATGTTGACGAAGTTCTGCCGCAGCAGCTGCTCGTACTGGCGGTTGCTCAGCTTGTGTTCGCCGTGACCACCCCGCGCCTCGTTGATCCACTTCCACAGCTTGAGGTAACCGCTGAATTCGCTCTTGTCGTCGTCGAACTTGGCGTGCGCCTGGTCGGCCTGGGCCTGGGCTTCCAGCGGGCGGTCGCGCACGTCCTGCACGCTCAGCGCGCTGGCGATCACCATCACCTCGTCGAGCGCGCCACGCGTGCGCGCCTCCAGGATCATGCGGCCCACGCGCGGGTCCAGTGGCAGCTTGGACAGCTCGCGCCCCAGGGCGGTGAGTTCGTTGTTGTCGTCCACCGCGCCCAGCTCCTGCAGCAGCTGGTAGCCGTCGGTGATGGCTCGGCGGCTGGGCGCTTCCAGAAAGGGGAAGTCGTCCACTGCCCCAAGGTGCAGCGCCTTCATGCGCAGGATCACGCCAGCCAGCGAGGAGCGCAGGATTTCGGGATCGGTGAAGCGGTCGCGGCCGTTGAAGTCGACCTCGTCGTACAGGCGCAAACAGATGCCGTTGGCCACCCGGCCGCAGCGGCCCAGGCGCTGGTTGGCCGCGGCCTGGCTGACCGGCTCCACCAGCAACTGCTCGACCTTGCTGCGCAGGCTGTAGCGCTTGACGCGCGCCGTGCCGGTGTCGATCACGTAGCGGATGCCGGGCACGGTGAGCGAGGTCTCGGCCACGTTGGTGGCCAGCACGATGCGCCGGCCGGTGTGGCCGTCGAACACGCGGTCCTGCTCGGCCTGGCTGAGGCGGGCAAACAGCGGCAGCACCTCGGCGTTGCGCAGCGCCGGCTGGTGGCTGAGGTGTTTGCGCAGGTGGTCGGCGGCCTCGCGGATTTCGCGCTCGCCCGGCAGGAAGACGAGGATGTCGCCACTCTGGCGCGGGTCCAGCCACAGCTCGTCCACGCCGTCGGCGATGGCGTCGTTCAGGTCGTACTCGCGGCTTTCTTCATAAGGCCGGTAGCGGCATTCGACCGGGAAGGTGCGACCGCTGACCATGATGACCGGGGCAGGACCTTTGGACGATGCGAAATGCTGCGCGAACCGGTCGGCATCGATGGTGGCCGAGGTGACGACAATTTTCAGATCGGGCCGGCGCGGCAGGATCTGGCGCAGGTAGCCGAGCAGGAAATCGATGTTGAGCGAGCGCTCGTGGGCCTCGTCGATGATCAGCGTGTCGTAGGCTTGCAGCAGCGGATCGGTCTGGGTTTCGGCCAGCAGGATGCCGTCGGTCATGAGCTTGACCGACGCGTTCTTGCCCAGGCGGTCGGTGAAACGCACCTTGTAGCCCACCACCTCGCCCAGCGGGGTCTGCAGTTCCTCGGCGATGCGTTTGGCCACCGAGCTCGCGGCGATGCGCCGCGGCTGGGTGTGGCCAATCAGGCGCGGCTTCTCGCCGGGACGGGCGTTGGCGCGGCCACGGCCCATGGCGAGCGCGATCTTGGGCAACTGCGTGGTCTTGCCCGAGCCGGTTTCGCCGCAGACGATGACCACCTGATGGGCTTGCAGGGCGGCTTCGATCTCGTGGCGTTTGCCGCTGACGGGCAAGGCCTCGGGAAACTCAATGGTGAATGGCAGGGAAGACAAACGGCAATTTCAGTGAAAATCGGGCAACCACCGATTATCCGTTGCCCTTCGGTCCTCCCCCTCGCCACCTGCCCCGCCCATGTCCGCCGTCTTCAACTTCACCTTTGTGCCCTGGTTCCGCTCGGTGGCGCCCTACATCCACAAGTTCCGCAACCAGACCTTCGTGGTGGGCGTCTGTGGCGAGGCGATCGCCGCTGGCAAGCTGCCCAACCTGGCACAGGACCTGGCCCTGATCCAGAGCATGGGCGTAAAGATCGTGCTGGTGCACGGTTTTCGCCCACAGGTCAACGAGCAGCTGCGCGCGAAGGGCCACGAGGCCAAGTACTCGCACGGCATCCGCATCACCGACCCGGTGGCGCTGGACTGTGCGCAGGAGGCGGCGGGCCAGCTGCGCTACGAGATCGAGGCGGCCTTCAGCCAGGGCCTGCCCAACACGCCGATGGCGGGGGCCACGGTGCGGGTGATCTCGGGCAACTTCATCACCGCGCGGCCGGTGGGCATCGTCGACGGGGTCGATTTCCAGCATTCGGGCCTGGTGCGCAAGGTCGACGTGGGCGGCATCAGCCGCACGCTGGACATGGGTGCCATGGTGCTGCTCTCGCCCTTCGGCTTCTCGCCCACGGGCGAAGCCTTCAACCTCAGCATGGAGGAGGTGGCCACCTCGGTCGCCTGCGAGCTGCAGGCCGACAAGTTGATCTTCATCACCGAAATCCCGGGCATCCGGCTGCGCCCGGACGACGCCGAAAGCGATGACAACCCGATCGACACCGAACTGCCCCTGGCCCAGGCCGAGCGCCTGCTGGCCGCGGCGGCGCCGGCGCAAAAACCCACCGACACCGGCTTCTACCTTCAGCACTGCGTGAAGGCCTGCAAGGCCGGCGTGGAGCGCAGCCACATCATCCCCTTCGCGGTCGATGGCTCGCTGCTGCTGGAGGTCTATGTGCACGACGGCATCGGCACCATGGTGGTGGATGAAAAGCTGGAAAGCCTGCGCGAAGCCACGCCCGACGACGTCGGCGGCATCCTGCAGCTGATCGAGCCCTTCGAGAAGGACGGCACCCTGGTCAAGCGCGACCGCACCGAGATCGAGCGCGACATCGGCCACTACACCCTGATCGAGCACGACGGCGTGATCTTCGCCTGCGCCGCGCTCTACCCCTACCCCGAGGCCAAGACGGCCGAGATGGCCGCCCTCACCGTGTCGCCGCAAAGCCAGGGCCAGGGCGACGGAGAGAAGATCCTCAAGCGCGTGGAGCAGCGCGCGCGCGCCATGGGCCTGGACAGCATCTTCGTGCTGACCACCCGCACCATGCACTGGTTCATCAAGCGCGGCTTCGCGCAGGTCGACCCCGACTGGCTGCCCGAGGCCCGCAAGCGCAAATACAACTGGGACCGCCGCAGCCAGGTTCTGGTCAAGAAGCTCTGAGCGCTCAGCGGCGGGCGCGCCAGGCGCCCAGCAGCACGCCCAGGCACAGGGCCATGATCAGGCAGAAGTTGAGGAAGGACCAGTTGGCGATGCTCAGGCCAAGGAAGGTCCAGTCGATGGCCGAACAGTCGCCGCCGCCCTTGAAGATCATGGGCACGGCCCGCTTGAGCGGGAAGGTCTCGATCATTCCGTAGAAATCGCGCCCGCAGGTGACCACCTCAGGCGGGTACCACTGCAGGAAGCTCTGGCGCGCGGCCACGAAAGCGCCAAAACCGGCCAGCAACACCACCAGCCCGCTGGCGCCCAGCAGCACGGCACGGCTGCGGAACAACGCCGCCAGGCCAGCGACCAGCGCCACCAGCAGCAGCGCATAACGTTGCACGATGCACATCGGGCACGGCTCCAGGCCCACCACGTGCTGCAGGTAGAGGCCAAAGCCCAGCAAGGCCAGGGAGCCCAGGGCAATCAGGAGCAGGATGCGGCGGGGAATGAGGCCCATGCGCTCGACGAGGCCGGGAAGGGTGGTGGGCAGAACGGACGACAAGACAGAATCCTTGAACAAGACGGCAAACGACAGGGGCAGACGACACAAGGGGCCAGGCCCGGATTGTCGTGCAAGTGGCGCGCAGCGGACGCAGCCGCGGCACCCGTCAACGGATAGGGGCGCGTGGCATTAAGTTCCGCGTCACGCGGCGATATCCGCTGCAGGCCATGGACGGCGCCGGCCACGCCACCTAGAATCATTCTTTTCATTTTGCCCCGCCCTCTACCATGCCGGACACCGCTCCCAGCACCCACACCGCGCCCGCCGCGCCGGGCGGTGACCGTGGGCGGCCGCACTGGATCGTGGTGACACACCACCGCATGCGGGCGGCGTCCTTTGCCAACGCCTTCGTCTTCTGCGCCGTCCACCTCTGGGGCCAGGCCCCGGCGCCGTGAGTCTGGGCGCTGCTGGGCCTGCAGTTCCTGGTCTACCCGCACCTGCTCTACTGGCGGGCCCTGCGCGCCAACGACACCCAGCGCGCCGAGCTGGAAAACCTGCTGCTCGACTGCCTGCTGATGGGCGTCTGGGTCGCGGCCATGGGCTTCCCCCTGTGGATCACCTTCACGCTGTTCATCAGCACCACCATCAACAACGCCATCAGCCAGGGGCACAAGGGCGTGGCGATGGCGGTGGGCCTGTTCGGGCTGGGCACCAGCCTGGGCGCCTGGGCCACCGGTTTTGTCTGGGCCCCCGAGCACGGCCCCTGGGTCACCGCGCTGTGTGCCTTCGGTCTGAGCTGGTACCTGCTGGGCATTGGCCACGTGGCCTTCGCACGGGCACGCGCGCTGCGCTCCACCCGCGAACGGCTCAAGCACAGCGAGCTGGAACTGCAGCGCGCCAACGAGGCCCTGACCCAGCGCCTCACCGAAATCCAGCAGTTGCAGCAGCAGTTGCAGGACCAGGCGCACCGCGACGTGCTGACCGGCCTGTTCAACCGCCGCTACCTGCAGGACATGCTGGCGCGCGAGCTCGCCCGCTGCCACCGCGAAGGCACGCCGCTGTGCGTGATGATGATCGACATCGACCACTTCAAGCAGGTCAACGACCGCCACGGCCACCAGGTCGGCGACGAGGTGCTGCGCCGCCTGGGCCTGCTGCTGAGCACCGAGGCACGGCACGAGGACGTGCCCTGCCGCTACGGTGGCGAGGAATTCGTTCTGCTGCTGCCCCGCATGTCGCTGGAAGCCGGCCGCATGCGGGCCGAGCAGTGGCGCGAAAGCTTCAGCCGCATCGTGGTGCCCACCGCCACCGGTCACCACGCCACCACGCTGTCCGTCGGCGTGGCCGCCTTCCCTGCCCACGGCCGCACGGCCGACGAACTGCTGCGCTGCGCCGACCTGGCGCTCTACCAGGCCAAGGCCCTGGGCCGCGACCGGGTCGTGGTGCATGCCACGCCCAGTCCCGCCGTCCAGCCGGGTTGAGAGGCGCGCGCCGGCCACCCGGTCCAAAGCTTGATACAGTCGGCGCCTTGCCTGCCGCGCGCAGCGCGACCCACAGGCCATCCATACACGAAGGAATCACCATGGCACGCACCGTCCAATGCATCAAGCTCGGCAAGGAAGCCGAAGGCCTCGATTTCCCGCCCTACCCCGGCGAACTCGGCAAGCGCATCTATGAAAGCGTGAGCAAGGAAGCCTGGGCCGCCTGGCTCAAGCACCAGACCATGCTGCTCAACGAAAACCGCCTGAACCTGGCCGATGCGCGCGCCCGCCAGTACCTGGCGCGCCAGATGGAAAAACACTTCTTCGGCGAAGGCGCCGACGCCGCGGCCGGCTACGTGCCGCCCAGCGCCTGAGCCCCCTCCAGGGGTGAAGACCGCCCTGGTCATCGGCGCCGGCCTGGCCGGCGCCGCGTTGGTGCGCAGCCTCACGCGGCTCGGGGCCCAGGTCCACTGGCTGGACGCGGCCGCCGGCCCCGCTGCCGGCGCGTCGGCGCTGCCGGTGGGCATGCTCAGCCCCCACATCACCGCCCAGCCCACGCCGCTGTCGCGCCTCACCACCTGGGGCGTGGCCCACACCCGCGCCGAACTCGAACGCCTGCTGCCACCCGGCCAGGGCTGGCTGGCGACCGAGGTGGACAACCTCGGCCACGACGCCGGCCGCCACCTGGCCGCGCTGGTGCGCCCCGGCGCCCTGGTGGCGGCCTGGCACGCCGAAGCCCAGGCCACGGGCCGGCTCGGCACACACTGGAACACCCCGGTGGCGCGGTTGCGGCTGGCCGCCAACGGCGCCCCGCCCGGCTGGGAGGCCCTGGACGCGGAGGGCCAGGTGCTGGCCCGCGCCGATGCGGTGTTTGTTGCCGCCGCACACGGCAGCCTGCCCCTGTTGCGCGAGGCGGCGGACCTGGACGAACACGCGCTGCCACTGCGCCCGGTCAAGGGGCAATTGAGCTACGGCCCGCTGGACAGCGCGCCCGACGCCGAACGGCCGCAGCGCCAGGACGGCGTGTTCGTGCCCTGCTACATCGAAGACCCGCCCGGCCCCCACGCGCCGGCCCGGCTGTGGGCCATGGGCTCCACCTACACCCGGGGCACCGACGACTGCGCCGTGACCGAGGCCGACCACGCGCGCAATGCCCTGAGCCTGGCGCACCTGAACCCCGCCGCCGCCGCGCGCATGCACCGGCAGCAGGCCAGCGGCGCCCTGCTGGGCTGGGCCGGCGTGCGCTGCGCCTCGCTGGACCGCCTGCCGCTGGTGGGCGACCTGCCCGACGTCGCCCGGCTGGCCACCCTGCTGGGCCAGCCCCCGTTCCACCGCCGCAAGCCGGCGGCACACGAGTTGCCGCGCCTTCCCGGGCTGTACGTGCTGACGGCGCTGGGCTCACGGGGGCTGACGTTGGCCTCGCTGTGTGCCGAACACCTGGCACGCCAGGCCATGGGCACGCCCACCCTGTCCCATGGCGAGGCGCCGGATGGGGCGCTGTGGGCCGCCCTCGATCCGGCGCGCTTCCTCTGGCGGCGCCTGCGCCGCCAGCCTCAGCTCACTTGACGATGCCACTCATGGGCGCGGCCACCTGCACCCATTTGCCGCCCTGCACCTGGTCGATGGTCGCCATCTCCGGGCCCACGTGGTTGGCGCTGAAACCCTGGGCGGCGTAGGTGGTGAAGTCCTGGTGCTTCACGCCCTGCACCGCCTTGGCGAAACCCTCGGCCGTGAGGTTGCGCCCGGCGGCCTGCAGTCCGGCCACGAACCACGACATGTAGGAATAGGCGTTGGCGGCATTCTCGTCCGCATCGGCGTTGAACTTCTGCTTGTAGGCGGCCAGGAACTTCTGCGCCTCGGCGTCCTTGGTGTCCGCATCGTGCAGGCGCCAGCCGCCAATGCCGTAGAGGCCTTCCACCGCGTCCTTGCCCAGGCGGGCCACGATGCTGCTGCGCCCCGGCAGCGCGGTCAGCACCCGGACATTGTTCCAGCCCAGCTTCTTCACCTCGGCCATCACGCCCACCGTTTCACGCACCACCGTGCCGGCCAGGATCAGGTCCACGTTGGCGGCGCGCATGCGGGCCACCTGCGACGAGAAGTCGATGTCGCCCACCTTGTAGGCGGCCTCGGCGGCCACGGTCTGGCCGGTCTCCTTCATGGCCTGGGCCACGCCGGCGCGGATGAGGTCGCCAAACGGGCCTTCCTGGTAGATCACGCCCACCCGCTGCACCTTCCAGTTCTTGATCGCCCAGGACAGGCCGGTGGCGGTGGTGCTGTCGTAGTTCTGCACCGTGGTGAACAGCAGCGGGCTGTTGCCCGACACCTTCTGGATGATGGCCGACGCGGCCCAGGGACCGAACACCACGACGCCGGCGTCGGTCGCGGCCTTGACGGTGGCGGCATTGGGGCCGGAACCAAAGGAGTTGACGATGGCAAACACCTCGTCGCTCTTGATGAGCTTCTGCACCGCACGCACCGCCATCTGTGGCTGGCTGCCGTTGTCTTCGGTGACCAGCCGCAGCTTGCGGCCGAACACGCCACCGGCCGCGTTGGCCTCGTCGATGCGCATCTGCATGGCGTTGCGCAGCATGGGCGACCCCGCGGCCGTGGGGCCGGAGAGGTCGAGGTGGGTGCCGAGCACGATTTCGGTGTCGGACACGCCGGCGGCGTGTGCGCCGCCCATCAGCAGCGCGGTGGTGGCGGCAATCGCCTGGCGTCGGTTGAGTCTCATGCTTGTCTCCTTCTGGTGGCTACACGGGGTAAAAAACGGCAGCTCAATCGCTGGTGTACATCTGTTCGATCAGCGCGGCGTATTTCTGCGCGATCACCTTGCGCTTGAGCTTCATGGTCGGGGTCAGCTCCTCGTCCTCAGCGGTCAGCAGCTCGCCGATGATGCGGAAATCCTTGACCTGCTCCACCCGCGCCAGCTGCGGGTTGATGCGTTCGATCTCGGCACCGATCAGCGCCATCACCTCGGGGGCGCGCGTGAGGCTGGCGAAGTCGGTGTAGGGCACCTGGTGCTCCTGCGCGTGGCGCGCCACGTGCTCCTGGTCGATCATCACCAGACAGGTCAGGTACTTGCGGCCGTCGCCCACCACCACCGCATCGGTGATGTAAGGGCTGAACTTGAGCAGGCTCTCGATGTGGCTGGGCGTGATGTTCTTGCCGCCCGAGGTGATCAGGATGTCCTTGATGCGGTCGCGTATGGCCAGGTAGCCGTCGGCGTCGAGCTCGCCGCAGTCACCGGTGTGCAGCCAGCCCTCGGCGTCCACCGCCTCGGCGCTCTTGTCGGGCTGGCGCCAGTAACCGGCAAAGACATTCGGGCCACGGATCTGGATCTCGTTGTCGGCGCCGATGCGGATCTCGCTGCCTTCGGCCCGCACACCGGCCCAGCCCAGGCGTATGCCGCCCTTGGGCGTGGCGGTGCAAAAGCCCGTGGTCTCGGTCATGCCAAAGGCCTCTCGCAGCTCGATGCCACAGCCCAGGTACCAGCGGATCAGGTCGGGCGGCACCGGGGCCGCACCGGTGAGCGCGCTGCTCACGTTCTGCAGGCCCAGGAAGACGCGGATGTTGCGCAACGCGACCCACTGCAGCGCACGCGCCCACAGCCCCAGCGGCGGCGGCGTCTCGCCCCGCAGGCGGGCTTCCACGCCGGCCGCGCCGAGCGCGCGCGCGCGGGCATAGGCCCAGCGCGCCGGTGCGATGGCGTCGCGCATGAACAGGTCGATCTGCGAATACATCTTTTCCCAGAAGCGCGGCGGCGCGAACACCACATGGGGCGCGACCTCGCGCAGGTCGTTGAACACGGTGCCCGCATTTTCAGGAAAGTGGACGATCAGACCCATGGCCAGCGGATTGAACACCGAAGCCATGCGCTCTGCAATGTGGCACAGCGGCAGAAAGGACACCGACTTGTCCCCGGGCCGCACATCCAGGTACTGCGGTGCGCGGCTGAGCTGAAACACCACGTTGCGCTGGGTGATCATGGCCCCCTTGGGCGCGCCAGTGGTGCCCGAGGTGTAGACGAGAAAGGCCAGGTCATCCGGCCGGCCGGCGTCGATGGCGGCCTCGAAAAAATCCGACCGGCTCTTGGCCAGCGTACGGCCGCGCGCCAGCAGTTCGTCAAAGAACAACACGGCCGGATCGCTGAAGCCGCGCAGTCCCTCGCGCTCCATCACCACGATGTGCTGAAGCCCGGGGCAGCGCGCGCGCACGGCCAGTGCCTTCTCCAGCTGTTCCTGGTTCTCGACGAACAGCACCCGCGCGCCCGAATCCAGCAGGATGTGCAAGACCTGTTCGGCCGACGACGTCGGGTAGATGCCGTTGCCCACCAGACCCAGGCACTGCGCGCCGAGGTCGGCGTACAACCATTCGGGCCGGTTCTCGGCCAGCACACACACCACCTCGCCGCGCTGCAGGCCCAGATCGGCCAGCGCCAGGCCCACCGCGCGCACCTGCTCGTAGTAACCCGCCCAGGTGACGCTCTCCCACAAGCCCCGGTGCTTGCGGCGCAGCGCGGGCCTGTCCGCCCATTCGGCGCAGCGCGCACGAAACACGCGGGCTGGTGTGTCCTGGCCCAAAAAACGGACCGGTGATGTGCTGACATGCAACGTGGTGGCCATGGTGTCCTGGGTGTATGTCATCGCCATGTCTTGCGGCGCCTCCATCGCTGGGCCGTGCCACTGAGGCCCTGGCCCGCGGCACCGCCGAGGTAGGCCTCGCGCACATCGGCCTTCTGGGCCAGCGCCTCGCAGGTGTCGGCCGCGACGATGCGGCCCAGCTCCATGATGTAGCCGTCATCGGCATGGGCCAGCGCGATGGCGGCGTTCTGCTCCACCACCAGCACGGCGGTGCCGGTCTCGTCGCGGATGCGGCCGACGATGCCGAAAATCTCCTTGGTCAGCAGCGGCGACAGGCCCAGCGAGGGTTCGTCGAGCATGAGCAGGCGCGGCCGGCCCATGTAGGCGCGGCCGATGGCCAGCATCTGCTGCTCGCCACCCGAGAGCAGGCCCGCGTGCTGTGACTCGCGCTCCTTAAGGCGCGGGAACCACTGCTGCACCCGCGCCAGGTCGTCGCGCACCCCATCGGCATCGCGCCGGCTGTAGGCGCCCATGGCGAGGTTGTCGCGCACGCTCAGAAACGGATACACCTGCCGCCCCTCGGGCACCAGCACCAGGCCACGGCGGGACACCGCATCGGCGTCGCGGCCATGCACCGCCTCGCCATTGAAAATCACCTGCCCCTTGAACGGATCGATCACCCCGGCCAGGGTGTTGAGCAGCGTGGTCTTGCCGGCGCCGTTGGCACCGAGCACCGCGACCATGCGCCCGGGCTGCACCTCGATGTTGACGCCCTGCATGGCCACGATGGGGCCGTACCAGGTTTCGAGGTTTTGGACTTGGAGCAAGGGAGTCATGGGTGAAACACCCCCATCGCTGCCGTGGGCGCTGTTGGAAGATATGGGCGTTCGTGGCAGGCCGGGTCTCGGCCCGGCGGCCGCCTCACTTTCTTTGCTTCGCCAAAGAAAGTAAGCAAAGAAAGGCGACCCCCACTGCCCGTGACCCCTGCGCTTCTCTGCGGGGCAACCTGCGCTGCTCGCGCCGCGCGGGAAGGCCGCAAACTCGCTTCGCTCAAACATGCGTCCTTCTTTTTCCGCGCTCTGCTGCACTGCTCGGCACGGTCAGAGGGGGCCTTCTCCGGCGGCGAGTCGTCTTGGCATGAAGGGAAGTCCGAACCCGATCCCGCTTGCGCCCTTTTGGCTGTGCCGAGGAGCGCAGCGCCAGGCGGAAACAGGGACGTGCATGTTTGAGCCGCAGGCGAGTTTGCACGGTCCCCGCCTGGCGCGAGCACCGCAGGTTGCCCGCAGCGCAGCGCAGGGACACAGACGGTAGGGGTCGCCTTTCTTTTGGGTACTTTTCTTTGGCGAAGCAAAGAAAAGTACCTCGGCCGCCGGGCCGAGACCCGGCTTGCAACGCACGCCGATACCTGTCGAACAGCAGCCATACATTTCAAACAACGTGCAGCCATCTCATGCCCCCAGATACGCCGCCACCACCGCCGGATCGCTCTGCACCTGCGCCGGCGTGCCCTGCGCCAGCAGCCGCCCCTGCGCCATGCAGATCACCCGATCGGCCACGGCGTTGACCAGCGACATGTCGTGTTCGACCATCACCACGGTGATGCCGAGCTCGCTGCGGATGTCGTCGATCCAGAAGGCCAGCTCGCGCGTTTCCTCGGGGTTCAGGCCCGAGGCGGGTTCGTCCAGGAACAGCAGCTCGGGTCGGGCGCACAGGGCGCGGCCCAGCTCCACCACCTTGCGCACGCCATAGGGCAGGCCGGCGATCAAAGCGTGGCGCCAGGGCGAGAGGTCGAGGAACTCGATCACCGCCTCGACCTCGGCGCGCGCGGCCTCTTCCAGCCGGGTCACGGCCGGGGTGCGCAGCAGCTGCTGCCACCAGCGGCCGTGGTCGAAGCGGTGGCGGCCCAGCAGCAGGTTGTCCATCACGGTGGCGGCCTCGAACAGCTCGATGTTCTGGAAGGTGCGGGCCAGCCCGAGGTGGGCCACACGGTGGCGCGGCACCTGCGTCATGTCCTGGCCCTTGAAATGGATGCTGCCGGCGCTGGGCCCGAACACGCCGGTGACGGTGTTGAGCAGCGAGGTCTTGCCTGCACCGTTGGGGCCGATGATGGCCAGCACCTCGCCGGCGTAGACATCGAGGCTGAGGTCTACGATGGCCTTGAGGCCACCGAAGGACAGCGCCAGCTGACGCACGCTCAGCAGCGGCAGGGGCAAGGCTGGGTTCTGGCTCACCGGTAACGCTCCGATTTCATGTAGCGCTTGTTGCGCTTGAAGGTGTCACGCCGGTAGAGCGGGAAGCTCTCCAGCAGCGCGCGGGCCTTGAGCCAGCGGCCGTTGAGGCCGGTGGGCTCGAACAGCACGAACAGCGCCAGCACCAGACCGAAGATGAAGATCTCCAGCCCGAACTGCTTGGCCACGGACTCGGGCAGCCAGGGCTTGAGGCGCGAGATGGCGGTGGGCAGCAGGCTGATCAGCACCGCCCCGAGCAGGGCACCACGCAGGCTGCCCAGCCCGCCGATCACGACCATGAGCACCAGTTCCAGCGAGAGGATGAGGGTGAAACCGTCGGGCGTGAGGTACTTGAGGTGGTGGGCCAGCAGCGCGCCGGCGAGCCCGGTGACGCCGGCCGACAGCGCAAAGGCGCCGGCCTTGACGCCCTGCACGTGGATGCCCAGGGCGTAGGCGGCGGCCTCGGAGTCGCGCACCCCCACCATGGCGCGGCCGATGGCCGAGCGCAGCAGATTGAGCAGGCCCAGCAGCACGGCCACCAGCAGGGCCAGACAGAGGTAGTAGAAGGCGCGTGGCTTGCCCAGATCGAAGCCGAACACGCGCGGGTCGGCCACGGCCAGGCCGGTGAAGCCGCCGGTGACCGAGTTCCAGTGGCCGATGAGCTGCTCGACGATGATGGCAAAGGCCATGGTCACCATGGCCAGGTACAGGCCCGACACGCGTATGGCCGGGATGCCCACCAGCAGGCCGGTGGTGCCGGTGAGCACCGCCGCCAGCAGCAGCGACAGCGGCAACGGCAATCCCTTGGACAGGCACCAGGCGTGTGCATAGGCACCGATGGCGACAAAGGCCGCGTGGCCGAGCGAGACCTGGCCGGTGAAGCCGGTCAGCAGCATCAGGCCCAGGCTGGCGATGCACAGGATGAACACATAGGCGAGCTCGCCGAGCAGGAAGGGCGTGACCACCCAGGGCAGGACACACAGGGCCAGCAGCAGCAGGCCATAGAGCACACGCTCGTCGGTGTGGCGCAGCAGCGCGAAGCTGTCGCGGTAGCGGGTGTGGTAGTTGAATCTCATCGCTGTTGTTGTTCTTGTGGTTCTCGTGGTTCAGGTCCCACGCTGCTTCGGCCACGGGCACTGCCTGCCCGACTCCGCTCATGTCCCCCGGGCGCTGCGCGCCCTCCTCCTTCACTTCGCTGCATCGGGCAGGCAGCACCCGTGGCTACCAACACGTGGGTGGTGCGGCGATGGGCCAACCGAACATGGTTTGGCCCGGGGTGGTGTGCTGCCCTGCAGAGCGAAGTGAAGGCGGAGGCCGGCGCAGCCGGCCGGAGGACATGAGCGGCGCAGGGCAGCACGCCGCCCCGGGCCCGCGAAGTGGTGGCGCGAAACAAAAAAGACAGAAGCAACCTCACACCCGCCTCCCATGCGCTTCACCCAGCAGCCCCGTGGGCCGCACGATCAGCACCGCGATCAACACCAGGTAGGCCACGATGTCCTTGGAGCCGTCGGGCATGTAGACGCCGGCGTACTGCTCGATCAGGCCGATCAGCAGGCCGCCCACGATGGCACCGGGCACACTGCCGAAGCCGCCCAGCACCAGGGCCGCCAGGGCCTTGAGGGTGACGAACCACAGGCTGATGTCCACCAGCGTGATCGGTGCCAGCAGCACACCTGCGACAGCCGCCGTGGCGCCGGCCAAAGCCCAGACCAGCGAATTCACCCGCTTCACGCGCACGCCGTTGAGGTAGGCCGCCAGCTGGTTCTGCGACGCCGCCTGCATGGCCACGCCCAGGCGCGTGTTGCGAAAGAACACGAACAGCACCGCCGTCACGCCCATGGCCACACCCAGGATGACCAGCTGCAGGTGCGCCACCGCCAGCCCGCCGATCTGGCTGCTCTGCCCCGTCCAGGGCGTGGGGTAGTTGCGCGACTCGGGGCCGAAGAACATGCTCACCAGCCCCCGCAGCATGAAGGCCAGGGCGATGGTCAGCATGACGCCGGCAAACTGCGGCTGGCCAGCGATGCGGCGGATCACCAGCGCGTCCAGCCCGTAGGCCAGCACGGCCACCAGGGCCACGGTGAGCAGCAGCGCGGCCCAGAACGGCAGGCCGGCCACCGTGATCAGGCCCCAGGCCGAAAAGGCCGAGACCACCAGCAGGTCGCCGTGGGCGAAGTTCAACACCTCGGTGGCCTTGTAGATCAGCACCAGGCCCAGGGCCACCAGCGCGTAGATGGCACCGACCGATATGCCGTTGATGCCCAGCTGCGCCCACACCTGCAGCGACGTGTTCATGCCTGCGGTCCTTTCGCCATGTCAAAGGCCACTTCCCAGGGCTTGAGCGGCTGGTGGCAGTGGCCACAGGCCACGCGCGGCACGAAGTCCTTGCCACAGGCGTGGTGGAAGGGCCGGATGGAGCTGGGTTCGTGGAAGTGCTCGCGGCTGGCCCAGGTGGACAGGCAGACGATGTAGCCGAACAGCCCACGACTGGCCGCCGTCAGCCGGTACACACGGCGGCGCGCATCGTTGCGGTCCACCTGGCATTGCAGCAGGCCCGACTCGACCATGCTGGCCAGACGCCGCGTGAGCACGCTGGGGCCGATGCGCAGCACCTCGGACAGCTGGTCAAAGTAGTGGCAGCCCAGGATCACCGCCGACACGATCAGCAGGCTCCAGCGGTCCACCCGCAAGCCCAGCCCCATGCCGGGCGCGTCGCTGCGGGTCATGCGCGGGGTGCGCAGGGGCGAGGCGGTGTCGTGGGGCAGGCGCGGGTTGGGCAACAGCTGGAAGCGCAGGTCCGTCATGCTGGCCGCCTCGCCACAGGCGCTGCAGGCCAGCTCGGGCATGAAGGCGTGGCCACAACGCAGGTGGGTCAGGCGGGTGGGCAGTGCCACGTCGCGGTCGCCGAAACGGTGTTCCCACTCCCACACCATCAGCACCGCGTCGTACATGGCCATGCCCTTGGCGGTCAGGTGGTAGGCGTAGCGTTCGGGGCGCTCCTGGTACAGGCGCGGGCGCAACATGTCCATGAGCACCAGCGACTTCAGGCGATCGGCCAGGGTGTGGCGCGGGATGCGCAGCTGGGCCTGCCAGTCGTCGAAACGGCGCACGCCCATGAAGGCGCCCAGCAGCACCTGCGCGGTCCAGCGGTCGCCAAACACCTTGAGCCCATGGCTCAGCGTGCTGGTGGACAGCGCGTCGCGGGTCAGTTCGAGGTTGACGGAATGGGGCATGGGTGGCGGGACCGGCGTGGAACGGTCAGAGGCGCTCGATGACCATGGCCACGGCCACACCGGCCGCACCACAGATGGCGATGACAGCGCGCCGGGCATCGCGCCGCTCGAGCTCGTCCAGCGCCATGCCCACCAGCGCGCTGCCGGTGGCCCCCATGGCGTGGCCCAGCGCGATGGCGCCGCCGTTGACGTTGAGCCGATCGTGCGGCACCTGCAGGTGTTTCATGTAGTGCAGCATCAGCGCGGCAAAGGATTCGTTGACCTCGAACAGGTCGATGTCGGGCACGCCGAGGCCGGCGCGGGCCAGCGCCTTGCGGGTGGCGTCGACGGCGCCAGTCAGCGCCAGCGTGTGGTCCACCGACACGTCGGCCGTGGCCAGGATGCGCCCGCGTGGCCGCAGGCCCAGGCGTTGTGCCGCGCCCGCACTGGCCACCAGCACGGCGGCCGCGCCATCGGCCATGGCGGGCGAGTTGCCCGCGTGTTGCACGTGGTCGATGCGCGCCAGGCCATAACGCTGGGCCATCAGGGCGTCCACGCCCGATTGTCCGCCCAGGGCGGCAAAGGCCGGTGCCATGGCGGCCAGGCCCTCGGCCGTGGTCTGGGGGCGCGGTGTTTCATCGGCGTCCAGCAGCACACGGCCATCGTCCGCGTGCACCGGCCGCAACGACACAAACCGCCCACCCTCCCGCGCCGCCACCGCGCGTTGCTGCGAGGCCAGCGCGTAGGCGTCGCAGTCGGCGCGGCTGAAGCCTTCGAGCGTGGCCACCACGTCGGCCGCGATGCCGATGGGCACCAGCCCGGTCTGGCGCTGGAAGTCGAGGTCGTGGGTCAGCGGGCCCCGGTCGGCCGCCATGGGCACCCGCGACATCATCTCGATGCCGCCGCCCAGCGCCAGCGCGTCGTTGGCCAGCGCCTGCTGGGCCGCGAACTGCAGCGCGCTCAGGCCCGAGGCGCAGTAACGGTTGATGCTGACGCCCGGCACGGCGTCGCTCCAGCCGGCGCGCACCAGGGCCAGCTTGGCGATGTTGGCGCCCTGCTCGCCGGTCTGCGTGACACAGCCGATCACCGCGTCGGCCACCTCGGCGGTGTCGAAGCCGCCGCGGGCCTGCAGCGCGGTGAGTTGCTGCGCCAGCAGGTCCACCGGCTTGAGGGGTTTGAGGCTGCCCTTGTCGTTGCCACGGCCGCGCGGGGAGCGCACGGCGTCGATGATGAGTGCGTGGGTCATGCGGCGCCCTGGGTCAGAGCCCACGTTCGACGACGAAGCTCACCACCGTGCCACAGGAGCCGCCGATGTTGAGCGTCTGCATGCGGCTGGCGCCGTCGATCTGGCAGTCGCCGGCCTGGCCCGTCACCTGGCGCGCCGCATCGAACAGCATGCGCGCGCCGGTGGCGCCCACCGGGTGGCCACCGCCGATCAGTCCGCCGCTCATGTTGACCGGGCAGCGCCCACCGGGCTCGATGACACCGGACTCCACCGCCTGCCAGCTCTGGCCGGGAGGTGTGAGACCCAGGTGGTCGATGGCCATGTACTCGGTCATGGTGAAACAGTCGTGGGTTTCGATGCCGCTCATGGCTTCGACTCCAGGCACACCGGCGCGGCGCCAGGCGTCTTCCAGCGTCTGGCGAACGTGCGGGAACACGTAGGGCTGGCCCTGGCTGCGCGCGATCTTGTCGGACAGGCGCAGGCCCGCGTTGTGGTGGCCCCAGCCCGCGATGCGCGCGAGCCGGTCCAGCGTCTGGCCGCGCCGCGCCGCGTGGGCCTGGGCGAAGCGGGCCGAGGCCAGCACCACGGCGCAGGCGCCGTCGGTGATCTGGCCACAGTCCTGCCGGCGTGTGCCGGGCTCGATCACCGGGTTGGCCTCATCGTCGTCGGTGAAGCTCAACGCGTCGAAGCGCCACTGGCGCGTCTGCGCCAGCGGGTTGCGCCGCGCGTTGGCGTAGTTGAGTTCGGCGATGCGGTTGAGATGGCGCCGGTCCAGGCCGTAGCGGCGCTCGTATTCCTGCGCCAGCAGACCGAACACCGCTGGCCACATGTAGGTGCAGCTGATGCCCTCGTGGCCCTGCCAGGCGGCGGCGTTCTGGTTGACCGAGGCGGTGTTGCCGTCGGTGTTCTTGAACTCCTCCACGCCCAGCACCAGCACGCAGTCGTAGCGGCCAGCCTCGATCTCGGCCATGGCGCTGAGCACGCCCAGCGAGGACGAGGCGCAAGCGCCCTCGTGGCGCATGGCGGGCACGCCCCACAGCTCGGGCACGACCTGCGCGACCATGGAACCCAGGTGGGCCTGCTGGCGCTGCAGCTCGGCAAAGGCGTTGCCCACGTGGATGCTCTGGATCTCGGACGCGTCCAGCGCACTGGCGGCCAGCGCGCCCAGCGTGGCCTCGCGCACCATGTCGGAGATGTCCTGGCCCTGGCGGGCCCAGGCCTTGGCAAAGTCGGTCTGGTGACCGCCGAGGATGAAGACCGGTTCGTTCATCTGCTGCTCCTTCACATGCCGTAGGGCAAGCCCGCCAGGCGCCGCGTGGCCTGGGCGTATTCGGTGGCCAGGCGGTCCACCACCGTGGCCACCGGTTCCACCGCGCGCACACTGCCCAGCCCCTGGCCGGCGGCCCACACGTCCACCCACTTCTTGCCGGCAAACGACTGGCTGCTGTCGTACTGGCGCGAAGGCGCGGCCGGCATGTTGTCCGGGTCCAGGCCATTGGCGCGCAACGAAGCCTTGAGCCAACTGGCTGGCGTGCCGGTGACGCCAGCGCTGACCACCAGGTCGTCCACCGTGCCCTCCACCACCATCTGCTTGTAGGCCTCGGGCGCCAGGCTTTCCACCGTGGGAATGAAACGGGTGCCCATGTAGACCAGATCGGCCCCGGCCGCCACCGCACCGGCCACGCCCCAGCCGTCGCTGATGCCACCGCCCACCACCACCATGCCGTCAAAGAAGTCGCGGATCGCGCCCACGAAGGCAAAGGGCGACAGGAAACCGGTGTGCCCGCCCGCCCCCGCCGACACACAGGCCAGGCCGTCGGCGCCCGCCGCCACGGCCTTCTTGGCCAGACCGATGCTGATGACGTCGGCCAGCACCAGGCCACCGTAGGCGTGCACCACCTCGATGGCCGGCTTGGGGCTGCCCAGCGCCGTCACCACCACGGGTGGCTTGTACTTCGCGATCAGCTCCAGGTCCTGCGGCAGCCGGGTGTTGGACGAATGGGTGACGAGGTTGGCGCACCACGGCCCGATGGTCGCCGCCGGCTGCGCCTCGCGCGCCGCCGCCAGGCCTTCGGTGATCTGCTTCATCCAGTCGTCCAGCGCTTCGATCGGGCGGGCGTTGGGCGTCGGGAAAGCACCGACGATGCCGGCCCGGCACGCGGCCAGCACCAGTTCCGGCCCGGAGATCAGGAACATGGGGGCCGCGACAACGGGCAGGCGCAGGGAGAAAGAAGGAGTCATGGGTGTCTTGTCGTGTATTGGGCGTTGTGGTGGCTGAATGGGTCTGCGTGGCAAGCCAAACGAAAACGACACGCCTGTCACTCTGTCGCCTTGAACCCCGAAATCCGCACCGCCTCCGCCCAGCGTTTCGAATCCGCCGCCATGAAGCGGCTCAGCTCGTCGGGCGTGGAAGGCAGGGTCTCGAAGTCCATGGCGCGCCATTTCTCCCGCACCTCGGGCGACTGCAGGGCCTTGACGAACTCGGTGTTGAGGCGGCCGATCACCGCGTCGGGTGTGCCCGCCGGCGCGCTGATGGCGGCCCAGATGTAGATTTCCAGGTCGGGGTAGCCCTGCTCCTTGAAGGTGGCCACGCCCGGCATGAGCGCCGAGCGCTGCGGGCTGGTGACCGCCAGCACCTTGACCTTGCCAGCCTCCCAGTGTGGCTTGACCGCCAGCAGCGGCAGGAAGGCGGCGTTGACCTGGCCACCCACGAGGTTCTGCACCGCGGGCGGCGTGCCGTTGAAAGGCACGTGGGTCATGTCGATGCCGGCGCGCTGGTTCAGGATCACGCCGCTGAAATGCGAGGAATTGCCCGCCGTGAAGGAGGCGTAGGACACCTTGCCGGGCTGGGCCTTGGTCCAGGCCACGAACTCGGCCAGGTTGTTTGCGGGCACGCTGCTGTGCACCGCCATCACCATCGAGGTGCCGAGGAAGTTGCTCACCGAGCGGAAGCTCTTCTCGGGGTCGTAGGGCAACTTGCCGAAGGTGTGCGGGTTGATGGTCATCATGCTGGTGTTGCTCAACAGCAGGGTATAGCCATCGGGCGCGGCCTGGGCCACGGCCTGGGCAGCGATGATGCCGGAGCCCCCGGGCTTGCTGTCGATCACCAGCGCCTGGCCGGTGTTCTGCTTGAAGACCTCGGCCACCACGCGCAGCGCGGTGTCCAGCGTGTTGCCCGGCGCGAAAGGCACGACGATGCGCACCGGGCGATCGGGAAACGCGGGCTGGGCCCAGGTGCCGCCCAGGGGCAGCGTGGCGCCCAGCGCGACGGCGCCCAGGGCTTGCAGAAAATGACGACGTGGCATGTGGGTGTCTCCGGTCAGGCATCAGACGGGCTGCGGCGCGGCGCGCCACAACGTGCGCAAGGCGGCCGCCACCTCCGTGGGCCGCTCCATCGGTGCCATGTGGCCGGCACCTTCAATCCAGATCAGTTCGGCGCCGGGGATCAGGGCCGCGGCTTCCTGTGACAGCTCCGGGGGCGTCACGCGGTCGCCCCGCCCACAGACCACACGCACCGGCAAGGCCAGCGCCGCCAGCCGTGCACGGTGGTCGGCGCGGGCGGCGATGGCACGGTTCTGGCGGATCGCCACCTCGGCCCCCACGTCCAGCAGCATCCGGCGCATGCGGTCCATCAAGGGCACATCGCCCTGGTTGGCCGGGTCGGTGCTGAAGGCCAGCACACCCTCCACCACGGCGGGAAACCGGCTTTGCATCGCGGCGATGGTCTTCTCGCGCAGCGCGGCGCTCTCGGCGGATTCGGGCCGCGTGTTGGTGTCGATCAGGGCCAGGCCTTGCACGGTGCGCGGCGCCCGGGCCAGCATCTCCATGGCCACATAACCGCCCATCGAGAAGCCGGCCAGCAGCAGCGGCGTGGCGACGGGCACATCGGCCAGGGCGGACCAGCTGTCACGCGCCATGTCGACGAGGCTGGCCTGGGCGAACAGGCCGCCCACCCGCAGCTCGACCTCGGGCGCCAGCACGGCCGCCACGTCGGCCCAGACGCGGGCGTCGTTGAGCATGCCGGGCAAGAGCAAGAGCACCGGCTTCATGCGTGCACCTCCGGCGCGGCCAGCGCCCGGGCCCGCACACGCAGTTCGCGCTTGAGCACCTTGCCCACCGGGTTGCGCGGCAGTGCGTCGAGCAGCAGCAGGTGTTCGGGCAGCTTGTAGACGGCCACCCGCTTTTCGCGCTGCAGGAAGTGCTTGATGCCAGCCAGCGTGACCTCGCAGTCCGGTGCGGCCACCACACAGGCGCAGACCTTCTCGCCCAGCACCGCGTCGGGCACGGCCACCACGGCGGCCTCGCGCACGCCGGGGCAGGCCATCAACAGGTTCTCCACCTCTTCCGACGAGATGTTCATGCCACCACGGATCACCAGGTCCTTGGAACGGCCCACGTAGCGGTAGAACTGGGCCTGGTCGCCCGCGATCTCGAACAGGTCGCCGGTCTTGTAGAAGCCCTGCTCGTCGAAGGCGCGGGCCGTGAGTTCAGGCGCACGGAAGTAGCCGCTGAAGATGGTCGGGCCATCAAAACGCAACTCGCCGGCCTGGCCGGGCGCGGTGATGTCCTCGCCACTGTCCAGGTCGACCAGGCGCGTGCGAATCTTGCGGGAGGTGGAGATGCGCCAGTCGAATCCGGGCACACCGGCACGCGGGAAAAACTGCGCGCGCAGGGCCGGGTCGGGGATGTCGACGTCGCTGCCCGACAGCGCCGCGCCTTCGTTGGAGCCGAAGTAGTTGACGATGCGCACACCGTGGCGGTCCTCGAAGCCCCGCACCATCCAGTCGGACAGCGGCGCCGATCCCGAGCCGATGCGCGACAGGCGCTGGAAGTCGATGCCCTGCAACAAGTCCTCGTTCTGCAGCAGCATGTTGAGCACGGCCGGCGGCGCCACGGTGTAGTCGATGCGCTCGTCGCGCAACTGCTGCAGGAACACCGGCAGGTTGAACGGCTGGTGCTGCACCACGGTAGCGCCCAGCACCAGCCAGGCGGTGAAGGCGGTGGAGAAGCCCGCCATGTTGATCAGCGGAAAGGGGTTGAGCAAGCGCGCGTGCGGCGACAGGCCACCGGCCTCGATGATGGAGGGCGCCACCACCAGCCACTCGTTGTGGCTGCGCGGCACGCCCTTGGGCGCCGCCTCGGTGCCCGAGGTCCAGCAGACCGTGAAGACGTCGTTGGCGGTGACCGCCGCCGCCCGTTCGGCCTCTCGCAGCCGGGTGTGCTGCACCCCCGCGAGCGGCTGGTCGGCGGCGTCGGGTGTATCGGCATCCAGGGCCATCACCTGCCGCAGGCTGGGGTGGCGGGCCTGCAGGCCACGCCACATGGCCGCGCAGTCGTGGCCCTTGCCGGGCAGGCCCACGGGGCCGATGTGTTCGAAGGTGGCCACGGCCACGGCCTGCGTGAGGCCCAGGATGTGGTCCAGCTCGTGCTCGCGGTACTGGATGGGCACGGGCGACACCACCAGGCCCAGGCGCGCGCAGGCCAGGTAGACCACGTACTGCTCGACGCCATTGGGCAACTGCACCAGCAGCAGGTCGTCGCGTCGCAGGCCCAAGTCCAGCAGGCGCAGCGAGAAGCGGTCGATCTCGTCGGCCAGCGCCCGCCAACTCAGGCGGCGCGGCGCACCGCGGGCAAAGTCGGCGCGGTTGGCCGCGTCCACCACCGCCTCGGCCTGTGGCTGTTCGCGCAGGTTGCGCGCAAACAGGTCCCACAGCGTCTGCTCGCCCCACCAGCCGGCGGCCGTGTAGCGCGTGATCTTGTCCCGGGATACCAGCACCATGTCGTGTCTTGCCTCGGTCGTGTGGTCGGACTCAGTGGCCGCGCTGGAGGCGCTCGCCGCTGACCCAGGTGGCGTGGAAGCCGTTGGGCACGCGCTGGGGCAGGCGGATGCGCGCCACCGGGCCCTTGGTGATGTCGTGGGCGTCGAAGATGGTCACATACGAGGCCTGCTTCACGTCGTCCCACAGGAAGCCGACCAGGTAGCCATCGTCCTCGTTTTTCCAGTTGTCCTTGGGCGCAAACGGCGCTTCGCTGAACCACTTGTGCACACCTTCGTGGTAGCTGGTGCAGCTGTCGCGTTGCAGGTCGTAGCGCACCAGGCCACAAAAGCGCGGGTCCTCGGCACGGTTGCTGCGGCCCATGAGCACGTTCCAGGAGTAGCGCGTCTTGAAACCTTGCATCCAGGAGTTGATGACCGGGAATTCCTGGTTGACGATGTCGTCGATGACACGCTCCCGGGTCTGGCCGGTGCGCAGGTTGAAGCGCCATTCATAGAACATGAAGTCGTGTTCGAGGTTGGCCAGCATCTTGGGGAAACGGTCCACGTCCACGTTGCCGCGCCAGTCGCGTGGCAGGCGGAAGGGTGTGCCGGTCATGACGATCTCGGTGCCACCTCGGCCGTCGTCTTCCTCCCACGCGTTGGACACGTGGTACATGTAGGTCGGGCTGGCCTCGAACCAGCGGATCTGCTCGGGTGTGCCGTGGCGCGGGATGACGCCGAAGCGCGACGGGATCTGGTGGTGGAACTTGAGCTTGTGGCGGCCTGCCGCGAAGGCATCCATGTCGTAGAACAGCGGGAAGTCGTGCACCACGCTGTAGTTGGGCGTGATCGCCATGTCGTGGGGCAGGCGCGGGCCGGGCAGCTGCACCGGCATGAAGGTCTTGAGCGCGCCAAAGCGGTCCATCACGCCGTAGTGCATGTAGGGCGCTTCCTTGCCGTAGGCGAAGAACAGGAACTCGCCGGTGCGCTCGTCCACCTTGGAGTGGGCCGACACCGGCAGGCCCTTCAAGCGCGGATCGAATTCGAGCTTGCCCACCGTGGACAGGTCGTCGGGCCGGACCTGGTAGACCGCGCCGCCCAGGTACCACATGGACACCAGGTGACCGTTGTAGAACTTGACATCGGTGTTGGAGGTGTTCTTGAGCGGCGCGTCGGGACGGTCCTTGCGCGGCGGGTCCTTGATGCCTTGCCACAGGGCCTGACCGGCGCCCAGCTCCTCGCGCAGGCCGTCGGTCATGACCCAGCGGTTGCGGTACTGCGCCCGGCCGCCCTCGAAGTGCACGGCGTGCAGCATGCCGTCGCCGTCGAACCAGTGGTAGCGGCCCGCGGCCTCGAAGCGGCGGTTGGGCCCGTTGCGCACATAGACGCCGGTGAGGTCCTTGGGGATCTCGCCCTCGACCTCGGTCAGGTCCAGCGTGAGCTCATGGTCGATCGGCGCGAAGCCGCCTTGCAGGACCGGGATTTCATTCATGCCCATGGGAAGTCTCCTCAGGTGGACGCTCGTGCCGGGCGGCGCGATTGCGAAATGCAGAAGCGGCTGGCGACAAAGGCCAGGTTCGTGAGGCTGGCGTTGCCGGCCGGGTTGAGACCGGTGACGTGGTAGTCGCTGTAGGCGGCGGCGAAGTTCAGCGGCATGGCGCCGGTCAGGTTGATGGTGAGCTGGGCGCCGGCCCGGGCGTAGGCGCGCTCGGCGCGGGCGATGAAGGCCTCATCGGTCGCGTACAGGAAGGCGGTGAGGCCGCCGAACTCGCGCACGTCGCGGGTGGCCTGGTCCAGCGCGTCGTCGGCGTCGGCACAGGCGATGACGAAGCTGACCGGGCCGAAACGCTCCTCACCGTAGAGGTCGCGGTCCTGGGTGCCGAGCTGCAGCATCAACGGCGTGCTGGTGCGGGCGTCGGGGAACTCGGGGTGTGCATAGGCGCGCGGCTCCAAAAGCACCTGGCCCCGCTGGGCGCCCTGGTCGCGCAGGTGCTTGAGCAGCGCCAGGGTCTGTGGGCTCTGGAGGGTGGCCAGGATCATGGCCGCCTTCTTCGGGTCGGCGGTCAGGGACTCCACCGCCGCCGCCAGCCGGCGCGCCACCTCGTCCAGGGGCACGGTGCCGGCCGGCGTGTGCACACCCTCGCGCGGCACGTAGATGTTCTGCGGGCTGGTGCACATCTGGGCGCTGAACATGCACAGCGTGGTGGCCAGGCTGCGCAGAGCGGCATCCAGGTCGTCGGCCGCGGTCAGCACCACCGTGTTGCAGCCGGCGGTTTCGGTGAAGGCCAGGGCCGGGTGGGCGTGGCGCTCCACCCACTGGCCAAAACGCACGCTGCCGGTGAAGTCGACG
Source organism: Hydrogenophaga sp. OTU3427 (assembly GCF_038440225.1). Classification (NCBI taxonomy): domain Bacteria; kingdom Pseudomonadati; phylum Pseudomonadota; class Betaproteobacteria; order Burkholderiales; family Comamonadaceae; genus Hydrogenophaga; species Hydrogenophaga sp. OTU3427. The sequence goes on from NZ_JASATI010000017.1 coordinate 36,205, forward strand.
ATGGCGGTGCGGGGGTGCTGGACCAGCAGCTTGCCGATGGGGTCGTCCACCGTGTCCAGTGCCAGCGTCACGAGGTTGGGGTCGAAACCAGCCGCCCGCAGCACCTGGCGGAACACCCGCACCGTGATGGCCATGGGCAGCACCGTGGCCGGGTGCGGCTTGACGATGACGGCGTTGCCGGTGGCCAGGCTGGCCAGCATGGACGGCCAGGCGTTCCAGGTGGGGAAACTGGCGCAGGCGAAACACACGGCCACCCCGCGGGGCACCAGGCGGTAGGTCTTGTCGAGCACGATGTCCGAAGGCCCGAAGCGGCGCGCCCAGCGGGCCTGGGGGGTGACGGCGCGCATGGCCTGCTCGGCGTAGACCAGGGCCTCGATGCCGCGGTCCAGCGCGTTGACGCCCGAGCCGGCGTAGGCCATGTTGAAGCTTTGCCCCGCGGTGTGCATCACGGCCTGCGCCACCTCGAACAGGTGCTCGCGGTAGATCACGTCCAGCGCCTGCATCAGCACGCCGATGCGGGTCTCGATGCCGGCATCGGCCCAGGCGGGCATGGCGGCTTCGGCGGCGTCGAACAGCTGCTCGATGTCGGCCTGCGGGTAGTGGATGCCCAGGGCCTGCTGGGTGTAGGGCGAAACTTCCTCGCCCACCCAGCGCAGGGGGCCGGGCTGGTCGAGTTCGAAACGCTGGCCCCGCTGCGCCTCGAAGGCCTGGCGCCCGCGGGTCTGGGCGACCTCGGCGTCGGGGTACTTGGCCGGCATCTCCGGAAACGGACTCCAGCAGTGGCGCTCGCGGCAGGCCTGCTGGGCGCGCTCAAAAACAGCGCGGTGGGTCTCGTACAGCAGGTCGCTCACTGGGTAACCTCCGTGCTGTGCACTGCGGTGCGAGCTTGCTTGGGGCGGCCCGGCGCGGCGCTCATGCCGTGACTCCCCGGGTCCAGATCAGCCGGTGGTGGCGCAGGACGGCGCTGCCGGGCAGTTGGTCGGACGCCGACAGGGTCAGCGTGCCGTCGGCCCCGAAGTCCATGCGGCGCACCTGCTCCGTGCCAACGAAGTTGGGGTTGAGCGCGTGGCTGACGTGGTGCACCACGTGGGGCTGGCCGTCGATGTCACGTATTTGGTAGCGGCCGGCGTACTGGAAGTAACTCTCGAACGCGGCCAGGCGCTCGGCTTCGGGTGCGCTGCGCACGCTGTCGCTGGACAGGCGAGCGCGGCCGGCGCGGGCGATGCAGGCCGACATGCCGCCGTCGTGGGTGTACTGGATCAGACCGGTCGCGTCCGGACCAAAGGGGTGGCTGCTGGGCCGGCCGTCGCCGTAGGCGATCTCCCAGCGCAGCAATTGCCAGCTGCCCAGCAAGGGATTGTTGGCCAGTTCATCGGCGATGTTGTCGGAACGGCTCACACCTTGTCTCCATTCACTGTCTTTATTGAACCAAGTTTAGGCAGCAAAACCGGCGCCTGACAAGGGTGCAAACCCCGGTCAAGTGCGAAAAATGCCCCGTTGTGTCACACGGGTGTCAGCGGGCAGGCAGGGCCAGCGGGCCGTCGCGCAGGTCGGTCCCGTTGGCCCAGCACGAATGGGTGCCGCTGCACAGCTTGTGCGGCAACTCGACGCGGCAAACCGGACCGGCCTCGAAGCGTTTGCAATCGATCAGCAACAGCTCCGAGCGCTGGGTGTTCTCGTTGGTGATGAAGGTGACGAGGTAGCCATCGTCCTCGTCCCGCGCGTGGATGCGCGGGGCAAAAGGCGCCTCGCTGGCGTACTGGCCCTCGGGCAGGCGGAACTCCCAGGAGGCGCCGCTCACCAGGTCGTGCTTCACGTAGCCGTGGAAGAGAAACCAGCCCGGCACCTGCACCGCGCTGTACGCGTAGCGGTAGGGCCGGGTGGCGTAGCGCTGGTTGAACATGCCGAACTCGAGCACCCGGTCGTCCAGGCGCTGTTCGGTGGTCTGGCCGGTGCGCAGGTTGAAGCGCCAGCGGTGCAGGTGGGTGCCCATCTTGTGCTGATCCAGGTAGGACATCATGCGCTCGTAGCCGGCCGGCGCACCGTCGTAGTTGCGCGGCATGGGCTCGTCCTGGAAGTAGCCATCGAGCACGATCTCGTCGCCCTCCTCGTAGGCGTTGAGCCAGTGCAGCACGAAGGTGGGTGCGGCCTCGAACCAGCGGATGTCCTGCGGCTGGCCACGGCGCGGAATGATGGCGAAGCGCGAGGGCTGGTCCTTGAAGTAGCGCACCACGTGTTTGCCCTCTTTCAGCAGCTCGGGATCCCAGTACAGCGGAAAGTCGTTGAGGATGGCGTGGTGTTCGGTGTAGGCCATGTCGTGCGGCAGGCGCGGCCCGGGCAGGGGCACGGGCACGTAGTGCACGAGTTGGTCGTTCCTGTCGACCACGCCGTAGTGCATGTAGGGCGCGTGTTTCGAGTAGTTGAAGAACAGCATCTCGCCCGTGCGCTCGTCGACCTTGCAATGGGCCGAGATGCCGTCCAGCGGCGACCACGGCGGAATGCCCTGCTGCTGCAGTGTCAACGGGTCGAGCCGGTAGCCCTCGCCACACTGGTAGTAGGTGGTCAGCGCCCGGCCAGCGTGCACCACCACGTCGGTGCTGGACGCGTCCTTGATGCCGCCGTGTGCGCCCCAGCCCGGGCGCTGCGACAGGGCCGGGTCCTCCAGCAGGCCGGCCCACAGGCGGTGGCCTGCCTCCATCTCCGCGCCCAGACCCTTGGTCTGGATGAAGCGGTTGCGGTAGCTGACCCGGCCGTCGCGGATGGCGGCCATGTGCAGCATGCCATCGCCATCGAACGGGTGGTAGCGGCCCAGCGCCTGGTAGACCGGGTTCTGCGTGTTGCGCAGGTAGACGCCATCGATGTCGGTCGGCACCTGGCCTTCCAGCACCTTGAGGTCGGTCGCGTTGACCTCCTCCAGCAGCGGCGTCCAGGCGCCCTGCAGGTAGGGGTGGTCACCGGGCAACAGGTCGCTGCGGTAGCGGCGGACGATTTCCGTGGGCATGGTTGTCTCCTGGGGTCCACTGGAAGCATTTCACTTCTCTTGTTGGACCCAGTATAGGCAGACACCCACGGCCCGGTGAGTAACCCAGATGACAGCCCGGCCAGGCGGTCAGCCCAGGTGCACCGACGGCTTAATTACCCAAATACATATATCCATCACGAAAAGATAGTTTGGGATATGAGGGGATGCTTTTACAGTCGCCGTCCATGCACGATCTCGCCTTTGTCTTCGCCGGTTTTTTTGTCGGACTGGTCGTCGGTCTGACCGGTGTCGGCGGCGGCTCGCTGATGACGCCCATCCTGATCTTCTTCTTCGGTGTCAAACCCTACCTCGCGGTCGGCACCGACCTGCTCTTCGCCGCCTTCACCAAGCTCGGCGGCACCGTCAATTTCGCCCGCCAGCGCCTGGTGCCCTGGCGCGTGGTGGGTCAGCTCTGCGCCGGCAGCATCCCGGCCGCATTGGTCACCCTGTGGGTGCTCCACACGGTGGGGCCGGCCAACCCGCAGGTGCAGACCGTCATGACCACCGCCCTGGGCGTGGCCCTGCTGCTGACCGCCGCCGCCATGCTCTACAAGGCCGCCCGGGGCAAGACCGCGCCGCGCACGCTGGATGCCGCCCACGCCGCGGTGGCCACCCGAGCCCGCCACTGGAGCCTGCCGCTGCTGTTCGGCGCCGTCATCGGCACCCTGGTGACGCTGACCTCGGTCGGCGCCGGCGCCATCGGCGTGACCGTGCTGCTGCTGCTGTTTCCCTTGCTGCCGCTGCCGCGCATCGTGGCCGCCGACATCGCCTACGCCGTGCCACTGACCTTGGTGGCCGGCCTGGGCCACGCCTCGTTGGGCTCGGTCGACTGGCCGCTGCTGGCCAAGCTGCTGGCCGGCTCGCTGCCCGGCATCTGGCTGGGTTCGCGGCTGATGCGCCACACCCCCGAGCGCCTGGTGCGCTCCCTCCTCTCGCTGCTGCTGGCCTACGCCGGCGTCAAGCTGATCGCCATCTGATTTTTTGAAGCAGACACCATGTACCAGTACAACGCATTCGACCGCCAGTTCGTGCAGCAACGCGCGGACCAGTTCCGCGACCAGCTTGAGCGCTGGCAGGCCGGCACGCTGAAGGACGACGAATTCAAGCCGCTGCGCCTGCAGAACGGCTGGTACGTGCAGCGCCACGCCCCCATGCTGCGCGTGGCCGTGCCCTACGGCGAGCTGTCCAGCGCCCAGGTGCGGGTGCTGGCCCGGATCGCCCGCGAATACGACCAGCCCACGGCCCAGATCTTCCAGGGCGCGGTGGCCGCGCAAAACCGCCTGGGCGACATCCAGCTGCGCAACGGCCAGGCCATCGGCAGCAAGCTGACCACCGGCTACGCCCACTTCACCACGCGCCAGAACGTGCAGTACAACTGGATTCCGCTGTCGGACGCCGCCGACGTGATGGACCTGCTGGCCAGCGTCAACATGCACGGCATCCAGACCAGCGGCAACTGCATCCGCAACATCACCAGCGACGAACGCGCCGGCATCGCCGTGGACGAGATCGCCGACCCGCGCCCCATCGCCGAGATCCTGCGCCAGTGGAGCACGCTGCACCCCGAATTCGCCTTCCTGCCGCGCAAGTTCAAGATCGCCGTCACCGGCGCCAAGGAAGACCGCGCCGCCACCGCCTGGCACGACGTTGGCCTGCAGTTGGTGCGCAACGACGCCGGCGCCCTGGGCTTTCGCGTGCTGGTCGGCGGCGGCATGGGCCGCACGCCGGTGGTGGGCACCGTCATCCGCGAGTTCCTGCCGTTTGACCAGATCCTCAACTACCTCGAGGCCGTGGTCCGCGTCTACAACCGCTGGGGCCGCCGTGACAACATCTACAAGGCCCGCATCAAGATCCTGGTGAAGGCCGAGGGTCAGCGCTACACCGACGAGGTGGAAGCCGAGTACAAGCGCATCGTCGAGCAGGACGGCGCCCCACACACCATCAGCGCCGCCGAATACGAGCGCGTGTCGGCCTTCTTCACCGCGCCCGCGCTGCAGCAGTGCGACCGCAAGAGCGCCGACGCCAAGATCGCCCACATCCTGCGCGCCGCCGCCGAGGACGATGTCGAGTTCGGCCGCTGGCTGCAGCAGAACGTGGCCGCGCACAAGAACCCCGACCTGCGCGCCGTGACCCTGTCCTTCAAGCGCCTGGGCCAGGCACCGGGCGACGCCACCGCCGACCAGCTCGACGCCGTGGCCGCCCTGGCCGACACCTACAGCGCCGGTGAAGTGCGCGTGACCCACGACCAGAACCTGCTGCTGCCCTGGGTCAGCTGCGACCAGCTGCCCGAGCTGTGGCGCGAAGCCCGCCGCCTGGGCCTGGCCAAGCCCAACATCCGCCTGCTGACCGACATGATCGCCTGCCCCGGCGGCGACTTCTGCGACCTCGCCAACGCGCGCTCCATCCCGGTGGCCGAGGCCATCACCGCCCGCTTCCAGGACATGGACGAGCTGCACGACCTGGGCGAGATCGACCTGCACATCAGCGGCTGCATCAACAGCTGCGGCCACCACCACAGCGGCCACATCGGCATCCTGGGCGTCGACAAGGACGGTCAGGAGTGGTACCAGATCACGCTGGCCGGCTCCGACGGCTCGGCCCTGAGCGGTGCGCCGGTGGCCGGCAAGGTGGTGGGTCCGTCCTTCGCCGCCAACGAGGTGACCGAGGCGGTGGAAGCCATCCTCGACGTCTACCGCGCCGAACGCGCCCCGGGCGAAAACTTCATCACCGCGCTCAAGCGCGTCGGCCACGACCCCTTCAAGGCCGCCGCCAACGCGGTGCGCGTGGCCACCGCCCGCACCCCGGCCACCGAGGCCGCCTGAGCAGGCACGGAGAACAGACATGCAATTGATCAAAGCCCAAACCGCCGCCTTTGAAGACGCCAGCGTGCTCCGCGTGGCCAACGACACCGACATCGAGGGCGTGAGCCTGGACGGCATCACCACCGTCGTGCTGCATTTCCCCAAGTTCACCGATGGCCGCGCCTTCAGCCAGGCCTTCGAACTGCGCCGCCGCCGCGGCTTCAACGGCAGCGTGGTCGCCACCGGCGACGTGCTGGTGGACCAGCTGCTGCAGATGAAGCGCTGCGGCTTCAGCGCCGCCGTGCTGCGCGAAGACCAGAGCCTGCCGGTGGGCGAAAAACTGCTGCGCCACTACCCCGCCTTCTACCAGGGTGACGTGGAGCAGGCCGCTCCCCTGTTTGCCCGCCAGGCCGCCTGACCGGCCAAGGACAGCCGCCATGAGCGCCATTGCCCTCTACAACCGCCCCTCGGCCAACTTCGACGCCAAGGTCGCGGCCAGCATCGCCCTGCTGCGGCAGAGCGCGGCCCTGCACCCGGCCCTGACCCAGGCCTCCAGCCTGGGCGCCGAGGACATGGTGGTCACGCATCTCCTCCACCTGGCCGGTGTTGAATCTGGCGTGTTTGTGCTGGACACCGGCAAGCTGCACGCCGAGACCCTGGCCCTGGTCGCCAAGATCGAGCGCCGCTACAACCGCAGCGTCGAGGTCTACCGCCCCAAGGTGGAAGCCACCATCAAGTTCGTCAAACACCATGGCGAAGACGCCATGTTCCAGAGCGTGGACCTGCGCAAGCAGTGCTGCGACATCCGCAAGATGGAGCCGCTGGCGCGCGCACTGGCCGGCAAGGACGGCTGGATCACCGGCCTGCGCCGCGAGCAGTCGGGCGCCCGCGCCGACGTGCCCGACGTGGTGCAGGAGCCCGGGCGCGTCAAGATCAACCCCCTGGCCGACTGGACCTGGGGCGATGTGTGGCACTTCATCGCCACCCACGCGCTGGACTACAACGAGCTGCACGACCAGTTCATGCCCAGCATCGGCTGCGCGCCCTGCACCCGCGCCATCGCGGTGGGCGAGGACTTCCGCGCCGGCCGCTGGTGGTGGGAAACCAGCACCAAGGAATGTGGCCTGCATGTGCAAGCCCTGCCCGAAACACCAACCCAAGGACAGCCGGCATGAACGCCCGCACGGAACCCCAATTGCTGCAAGCCCAACGCTCCGCCCTGCCCCAGCGCTCCCACCTGGACGCGCTGGAAGAAGAAACCATCTTCATCCTGCGCGAAGTCGCGGCCGCCTTCGAGCGCCCGACCCTGCTGTTCTCGGGCGGCAAGGACTCGCTGGTGCTGCTCAAGTGCGCCGAAAAGGCCTTCGGCGTGGGCCGCATCCCCTACCCGCTGCTGATGATCGACACCGGCCACAACTTCCATGAGGTGACCGATTTCCGCGACCGCCGCGCCGCCGAACTGCAGGCCCGCCTGATCGTGCGCAGCGTCGAGGATTCGATGGCCCGCGGCACCGTGCGCCTGTCCCGCCCCGACGAGTCGCGCAACGCCCACCAGTCGGTCACCCTGCTCGAAGCCATCGACGAGTTCCGCTTCGACGCCCTGATCGGTGGCGCCCGCCGCGACGAGGAAAAGGCCCGCGCCAAGGAACGCATCTTCTCGCACCGCGACAGCTTCGGCCAGTGGCAGCCCAAGGCCCAGCGCCCCGAGCTGTGGAACCTGTTCAACACCCGCCTGCAGCCGGGCGAGCACTTCCGCGTGTTCCCCATCAGCAACTGGACCGAACTCGACGTCTGGCAGTACATCGCCCGCGAGAACATCGAACTGCCGTCGCTCTACTACGCCCACCAGCGCGAGGTGGTGGAACGCCGTGGCCTGCTGGTGCCGGTCACGCCCATCACGCCGCCGCGCGAAGGCGAGACTGTCGAGACCCGCACCGTGCGTTTCCGCACCGTGGGCGACATCACCTGCACCTGCCCGGTGGAGAGCGAAGCCGCCACCGCCGACGACATCGTGGTGGAAACGCTGACCGTGAGCGTGAGCGAACGCGGTGCCACCCGCATGGACGACAAGACCAGCGACGCCTCGATGGAGAAGCGCAAGAAAGAAGGGTATTTCTGATGAACGCACTGAAATTCATCACCTGCGGCTCGGTCGACGACGGCAAGAGCACGCTGATCGGCCGCCTGCTGGTGGACAGCCGCTCGGTCCTGCAGGACCAACTGGCCAGCGTCACCTCCGCCGGTGCCCACGGCGCCGATGACGAGGTCGACCTGGCCGCGCTGACCGATGGCCTCTCCGCCGAACGCGAGCAGGGCATCACCATCGACGTCGCCTGGCGCTATTTCAACACCCAGGCGCGCAAGTTCATCATCGGCGACAGCCCGGGCCACGAGCAGTACACCCGCAACATGGTGACCGCCGCCAGCAGCGCCGACGCCGCCGTGGTGCTGGTCGATGCCACCAAGCTCGACTGGGCCGACCCGGCCCTCAAGCTGCTGCCCCAGACCCGCCGCCACAGCCTGCTGGTGCACCTGCTGCGGGTGCCCTCCATCGTCGTGGCCATCAACAAGCTGGATGCCGTCGAGAACCCGACCGTGGCCTTTGAGCACATCCGCGCCGCGCTGGAAGGCTTCGCGGCCGAAGCCGGCATTCCGCTCAAGGCGGTGGTGCCGATCTCGGCCCTCAAGGGCTACAACGTGGTGACCGCCGCCGATGGCTGGGCGGGCTACCAGGGCCCCAGCCTGCTGGACCTGCTGGAGCACCTGCCCAACACCGTGGCCGAAACCGAGCTGCCGTTCTCGTTCGCGGTGCAGTGGGTCGAGAAATTCTCGTCGTCCTCGGACACCTCCCAGGGTCGCCGCGTGTTCTGGGGCCGGGTGACCACCGGAGGCGTGCAGGTCGGCCAGACCGTGCGCGTGCTGCAGGGCCCGCAAGGCACCGGCCAGACGGCCACCGTGGCCCAGGTGCTGGACCACGCCCGCCAGCCCCATGCCGTGCTGGCCGGGCACAGCGCCGGCATCGTGCTGGACCGCGAACTCGACGTCTCGCGCGGCGACTGGCTGCTGGCCGTCGACGCCAGCGCCCCGGGTGCCGACGAATTCGACGAGGCCCCGGCCTCGCCCATCCCGGTGGCCCGCGAGGTGAGCGCCACCATCGCCTGGCTGGACAACGAGCCGCTGGTGCCTGGCCGCGTCTACTGGGCGCTGCATGGCCACCGTTGGGTCAAGGCCAAGGTGCGCCGCATCGTGCACCAGATCCACATCGAGACGCTGGCCGAAACCGACGCCACCCAGCTGCCGCCCAACGCCATTGGCGTGGTCGAACTGGTGCTGCAGGAGCCCATCGCCACCCTGCCCTACACCCGCTCGCGCGGCTTGGGCGCGCTGGTGCTGGTCGACACCGCCAGCCATGCCACGGCCGGTGCCGTGATGCTGCATTGAATGCCAACTGAGCCCCGTCGCTTGACTTCCATCAATCGGCGGGGGCATTGCGCACCTTGTCCTGCCCAAAACCCTAAAATCTGGGGTTTCCACCGATTTCGCTCTACACCATGACCCACGTTGTCACCGAAGCCTGCATCCGCTGCAAATACACCGACTGTGTGGATGTCTGCCCCGTCGACTGCTTCCGCGAAGGCCCAAACTTCCTGACCATCGATCCCGACGAGTGCATTGACTGCGCGGTGTGTATTCCCGAGTGCCCGGTCAACGCGATCTACGCAGAAGAGGACGTGCCGCGCGACCAGCAGCACATGACCAAGCTCAACGCCGACCTGGCCCGCCTGCCGGGCTGGAAAAGCATCACCAAGCGCAAGGCCCCATTGCCCGACGCCGACGACTGGAAAGACCGGACCGGCAAACTCGACCAACTGGTGCGCTGACACGCATCGAAGCGCGCAATGGGCCGGTCGCCCCACGAATCCGTTATCACCGCTGAACCCCTATGGACCCGAAATTGAACCAGCAAGTCATTGACACCGCCAACGCCCACGAAGGGCCGATCGAAGCCGACGCCGTGATCGTGGGCGCCGGCCCGGTGGGCCTGTTCCAGGTGTTCGAACTCGGCCTGCTGGAGATCAAGGCACACGTCATCGATTCACTGGCCTACCCGGGTGGCCAGCCGGTGGAGCTGTACCCCGACAAGCCGATCTACGACATCCCCGCCATTCCGGTGTGCACCGGCCAGGAACTGACCGACGCCCTGCTCAAGCAGATCGAGCCCTTCGGCGCGACCTTCCACCTGGGCCAGGAAGTCACCACTGTGCAGAAGCAGGACGACGGTCGTTTCTACGTCGAGACCTCGAAGGGCACGCGTTTCCTGACCAAGACCATCTTCATCGCCGCCGGCGTGGGCGCCTTCCAGCCGCGCACCCTGAAGGTGGACGGCCTGGAGCAGTTCGATGGCTCGCAGCTGTTCTACCGCGTCAAGAACCCGGCCACCTTCGCCGGCAAGAACCTGGTGATCGTGGGCGGCGGCGACTCCGCCCTGGACTGGACGCTGAACTTCGTGGCCGAAGGCCCGAACAAGGCCGAGAGCGTGATCCTGATCCACCGCCGCGATGGCTTCAAGGCCGCGCCGGCCAGCGTGGCCAAGATGCGCGAGCTGTGTGACCAGTACGAGATGCAGTTCATCGTCGGCCAGGTGACCGGCTACGAGGAAAAGGACGGCAAGCTCACCGGCGCCAAGGTGACCGGCGCCGACGGCGTGACCCGTGTCGTGCCCATGGACATGATGCTGGTCTTCTTCGGCCTGTCTCCCAAGCTCGGTCCGATCGCCGAATGGGGCCTGGAGATCGAGCGCAAGCAGCTGATGGTCGACACCGAGAAGTTCTCGACCAGCATCCCCGGCATCTTCGCCGTGGGCGACATCAACACCTACCCGGGCAAGAAAAAGCTGATCCTCAGCGGCTTCCACGAATGTGCCCTGGCCGCCTTCGGCGCCGTGCCCTTCATCTTCCCCGAGAAGAAGGTCTTTCTGCAGTACACCACCACCAGCCCCAAGCTGCACAAGGTGCTGGGCGTGGAATCGCCCGTTTTTGACTGACCAGATGACAGCATGACCCCGCCGCTGCGCGGATGTGATGACTGCGCTTCGCGCGATGACAAGACCCAGGTATCCGGGATACCTGGGTCTTTTTTTCATCCAGTGCATCCGCGTCGTGCCTGGCCGCGCAGCAGCGGCGTCACGATGTCATCAGCCCACAAAAAAACCGCCCGAAGGCGGTTTTTTTGTGGGAGCGTGAAGGCTCAGGCGGTTTCGCCCAGCACGGTCACGCTGACTTCGACGTTGACGTCGGTGTGCAGGGACACGTTCACGGTGTAGTCACCGACGGCCTTCAGGGGGCCGTTGGGCATGCGGACTTGCGACTTGGCAACGGCGAAGCCTTGCTTGGTCAGCTCTTCCGACACGTCGTGGTTGGTCACCGAGCCGAACAGGCGGCCGTCAACGCCGGCCTTCTGGGTCAGCTTGACGGTGATGCCGGCCAGCTTCTCGCCCAGGGCCTGGGATTCGGCCAGCTTGGCGGCAGCCACTTTTTCGAGTTCGGCACGGCGTGCTTCGAACTCGGCAATGGCGTTCTGGGTGGCACGGCGGGCGCGGCCAGAGGGGATCAGGAAGTTGCGGGCGTAGCCGTCCTTGACCTTGACGATGTCGCCGAGGCCGCCGAGGTTGACCACTTTGTCGAGCAGAATGATTTGCATGTTGAGGCTCCTTCTTACACGCGGTGCTGGTCGGAGTACGGCAGCATGGCCAGGAAGCGCGCGCGCTTGATGGCGGTGTTGACCTGGCGCTGGTAGATCGCGCGGGTACCCGTCAGACGGGCGGGGATGATCTTGCCGTTTTCGGCGATGAAGTCACGCAGGACATCGACGTCCTTGTAGTCGACTTCTTCCACGCCTGCCACGGTGAAGCGGCAGAAACGCTTGCGCTTGAACAGCAGCGACTGGGTGTTGCGCTTGGGGCGCTTGTCTTTGTTGAAACGCTTGGGTGCAGCCATGATGGAGCTTCCTTAGGATTCTTTGAATGCTTGAATGTGGAACACAACGCCTTTGTGGTTCCGTGCGGTCGTCAGAAAGCCGTCGAATTCGAGCGCGGTGTTCAGGGCGAGCCTGCTCAGTGTTTGCGCATCGGCCCCGAAAGCCACGGCTTTCAGGATCAGACTGACTTGTCGCTTGAGGCCCATCTCCAGCACATCGGACTGGTGCTCCAGCACCAGGTTGACGGCGGGCACACCGGCCGGGGTGTAGCGCAGGGTATCGACCTGCACCACCACGGCCGCGAGGCTCAGATGGTTCAACTGACGACGACCTTCACGGCCATTTACGCTGCGGTCTCCTGCTGTGCGGACTTGCGAGCTTCTTCGCGCTCGACGGTCTTCATCATGGAAGACGGGCCGGTGTCGGCCTTCTTCTTGAGGACGGTCAGGTGACGCAGCACGGCATCGTTGAACTTGAACGCGTGTTCCAGTTCGGCCATCACGGCCTGGTCGGCTTCGATGTTCACGCACAGGTAGTGCGCCTTCGACAGCTTGTTGATCTGGTAAGCCAGCTGGCGGCGGCCCCAGTCTTCCACACGGTGGATCTTGCCGCCACCGTTGGTGATCATGCCTTTGTAGCGCTCCAGCATGGCGGGGACTTGTTCGCTTTGATCCGGGTGGATCAGCAGAACGATTTCGTAATGACGCATGGACACTCCTTTTGGATGAGGCCGCCGTATCAGGTGGCGACTCGGGTTTCAGCCGCCCCCGGCGTCAGACGGGGTGCAGCAAGGGAAAGCCCATGATTCTAACAAATTCCCGGCGCCCTTCCAAGACAGCCCCGGCCAAGCCTCATTCGCGCCGCTCCGTCGCCTCGGCGCGCAGTTCCGGGTAGCGCACGTGGTCGACCAGCGCCTGGGCCCGTGCGGGCGGGCGTGGCGTCACCAGGCTCAGCAGCACGATGACGGCAAAACCGACCGGCACGCCGAACAGCCCGGCCGAGATGGGCTGTATGCCCCACCAGAGCTCGATGGGCGAGGTGACGCCGAAGAGGCCGCGCAGCCAGGGCTGGTTGAGCACCATGTAGTAGAAAGTCACGCCGACCCCGGCCACCATACCCACCGACGCCGCGAGGCCGTTGGCGCGCTTCCAGAAGATGCCCAGCACCAGCGCCGGGAAAAAGGCCGCCGCCGCGAACGAGAAGGCCGCCGAGACAAGGAACAGGATGTCGGCCGGCTTTTGCGCCGCGACGTAGGCGGCCGCCAGCGCCACGATGAGCAGCAGCACCTTGGAGATGGTGACGCGCCGCGCGGTGGAGGCGTTGGGGTCGATCATCTTGTAGTAGAGGTCGTGCGAGAGCGCGCTGGCGATGGTCAGCAGCAGGCCGTCCGCCGTGGACAGCGCCGCCGCCAGGCCACCGGCCGCCACCAGCCCTGAGATCACATAGGGCAGCCCCCCGATCTCGGGCGTGGCCAGCACCACGATGTCGCCGCCGATGGTGAGCTCGTTGAGCTGCAGCAGGCCGTCCTTGTTGACGTCGGTGATGGACAGCAGCGCCGGGTCCACCTTGTTCCAGGCCGACACCCAGCCGGGCAGCTTGTCGATGGGCATGCCCACCAGCACGTTGAACACCTCGTACTTGACCAGCACCGCCAGTGCCGGGGCCGTGAAGTAGAGCAGGAAGATGAAGAACAGCGACCAGGTGACCGACTCGCGCGACTGCCGCACGCTGGGCACGGTGTAGTAGCGCATGAGGATGTGGGGCAAGGCGGCCGTGCCCACCATCAGGCAGAACACCAGCGCCAGGAAGTTGCGCCGCGAGTGATCGAAGGCCTCGCGCGCCTGCGGGCTGCCGTCTGGGTCGCCAGCGTACTGCTGGGTGTGGGGCGGCATGCCGTTGAGCGCCTGGGTTTTGTCCTGCGCCACTTTCATCTCGCGGGTCCACTGGCTGCGGGCCGCGTTGGCGTCCGAGGGCAGGGCCGCCAGCGCGCGCTCGGCCGCTGCCACGGCGGTCAGGCTGGCATCGCGGTCGCGCAACTGTGCCAACCGGGCTTCGGCGCGGGCCTTGTCGGTGGCCAGCGCGGCCGCCGGGTCCTTGAGCTTGTCGCCCAGACTGTTGGCGCGCGCCTCGAACAGGCGGCGCACCTCCAGCTCTTTGGGGTCGGACGCCAGCGCCAGCTCCTTGGCCGAGACCTTTTCCAGCTGGTAGCCATACACGAGTTGGGGCACCGGCACGCCGGTCTGCTTGACCGACAGCCACACCACCGGGATCAGGTAGGCCACGATGAGCACCACGTACTGGGCCACCTGCGTCCAGGTGACGGCGCGCATGCCCCCCAGGAAAGAACACACCAGGATGCCGCCCAGGCCCAGGAAGACGCCCAGCTCGAAGGCCACGCCCAGCAGGTGCGAGGTGATCAGACCGACGCCATAGATCTGGGCCACCACGTAGATGAAGGAGCACAGCAGCGCCGCGCAGATGCCGACAAAACGCGGCAGGTTGCCGCCGTAGCGCTCGCCCAGGAAATCGGGGATCGTGAACTGGCCGAACTTGCGCAGGTAGGGCGCGAGCAGCAGGGCCACCAGACAATAGCCCCCGGTCCAGCCCATGATGAAGGCCAGGCCGTTGTAGCCCGACAGGTAGAGCGTGCCGGCCAGGCCAATGAAGGAGGCGGCCGACATCCAGTCCGCCCCCGTGGCCATGCCGTTGTACATGGCCGGCACCCTGCGCCCGGCCACGTAGTATTCGGCGGCGTCGGTGGTGCGGCTCATGATGCCGATGCCGGCGTACAGGCCGATGGTGGCGAACAGGAAGATGAAACCGATCCCGCGGCGCGACAACCCCAGTTGCTCCAGCCCGGCCAGCACCAGCACGAACAGCAGAAAGCCCAGGGTGTACCAGGCGTAGACCTTGTTCAGCTGGCGCTTGAACGCGCGCTGGGTGGCGCCGCTGCCGGAGCCTGTGCGGGGCAATCCGGGCATCTTCAATCCTCGAACTCGTCGACGCCATGCAGCACATCGAGGCGGTGCATGTACCAGGCGTAGCAGCCGACGATCAGCACGTAGACCAACAGCGCGCCCTGGGCGGCCATCCAGAAGCTGAAGGGCCAACCAAAAAAGCGAAAGCTCAGGTCCCGGGCAAAGTAGCTGACCACGAAGGTCACCACGAACCAGATCGACAACAGCACGGCCGTGAGCGCGAGGTTCTTGCGCCAATACCGCTCGTGGTGGGGGGTCAATGCCATCTGCTCTGTCTCCGGGCCGGTTGCTGCGCTGCTGCGCGCGCTGGCGCTAGCGTACCGCATGCCGGCCCCCTGCCCTGGCCAGACCACCGCCCAAAGACAAACGCCACCCGCGGGGGTGGCGTTTGACGCGCCCGGCCAGGCCGGGTCACACCACAGGTCAGCTGGCTTGCTGGATACCCGCAAGCACCCAGCCGCCGCTGCCCTGGCGCGGCTTGACCAGGTGCCACAGCTCGTCAAACGCCTCGGCCGGGGCCTGGGCCTGGGCCTGGGCCGCCTCGCGGATGGTGCCGGTGAAACGCACGCTGACCACGTAGCGCTGCGCGTCTTCGACGACCTCGATCACATCGGCGTCGAGCTGCAGCACCTCGGTGTTCTGCACGGCACCGGCGCGCTCGGCCATGTCCATCTGGATCTCGGCAAACATCTCGGGCGTGGTGAAGCCACGGATGTCGTCCAGGTTGCCGGCGTCGTTGGCGGCCTGCAGGCGGATGAACTGGACCTTGGCATTGCGCACGAAGCTGGCGACATCGAAATCGGCCGGGATCTTGCCGCCCACCGGGGCCGGCGCCAGGTTGGCACCGATCATGGAGCCGCCCGTCGGCGTGGCCGCCGGTGCGGGCATGGCCACCTCGAAGGCGCGTGCGCCCGGCTCGGCGCCACCGGCACCCGCGCCGGCAAAGGCGGTGCGGGTGCCCTGGGCACCCGCCTGCGCGGCGGCGCGCTTGCGCATGACAAAACCCACCACCGCCAGCACGGCCATCACCGCCAGGCCAATCATCAGCATGGAAGCCAGCTCATCGCCAAAGCCGAAATGCGAGGCCAGCGCTGCCAGGCCCAGGCCGGCGGCGATGCCGGCCAGGGGCCCCATCCACGAACGCTTGGGCTGTGCGGCGGCGGCGGTGCCGGCAGCCGCAGCGGCGGGAGCCGCAGGGGCGGCGGCCGAGGCTGGCGTGCCGGGCGTCTGCGCCGGCGTGGCCGTGGGTGCCTTGTCGGGGGTGGTGGCCTGCCGCTGCATGCCCACCGACTTGCCGCCGCCAATGCGGCGGGCGGCTTCGGCGTCACCGGCGCTCATGCCCACGCCCAGGGCCAGCACGAGAGCGATCACGGAAAAGAATTTCATGAGGGTGTCTCCATCGGAAAAAATTGAAACGCTGCCCAGCATAGCCGATTCAATTCACACAAAAAATCAGATAAACAATGAACCACCCTTCGAAAATACCGATCAATCAAGCCTTGTCAGGCGCGGCGTCCGTTCACCACCGAGGCCCCCGCTGACGCGCGGGGCCAGGCGCAGCGGACCCAGCCGTGCCCACTGACCAGCAGAATGCCGGCCAGCACCAGGCCGCTGCCCAGCACAAAACCCAGTTCGACCGGTTCGTCCAGCAGCCAGATGCCCAGCACGACACCGAACACCGGGGTCAGGAAGGAGAACACGCCCAGCGGCGTGGCCAGGTAATGCCGCAGCAGCCAGAACCACAGCAGAAAACTGGCGAAGGAGACGATCAGAACCTGGAAACCCAGGTGAGCCCAGGCGGCCGACGTGGCCTCGAAGCGGAACTGGCCCAGCAGCGCGGACGCCGGCAGCAGCAGGCCACAGGCCACCACCAGTTGGTAGAGCAGGGTTTCGCTGGCCGGCGCCGCCGCCAGGCGGGTGCATCGGATGGTGACCGTGGTCGCGCCCCAGGCCACGCCGCCCAGCAGGGCCAGCAGGTCGCCCAGCAGCACATCGCCGCTGAGGCCTGGCGCGCCGGGCGTGCGCCCCAGAAAGGCCAGCGAGATGCCACCGAAGGCCACGGCGATGCCCACCCACTGCAGCCAGCGCAGGCGCTCGGCCGGCAGTTTCCAGTGCAGGCCCAGGGCCGCGAAGATGGGCGCGGTGTAGAGGAACACCACCACGTGCGAGGCGTGGGTCAGGCGCAGCGCCTCGGCCACCAGCAGGTATTCAAGGGCGAACAACGCGCCCACCACCAGGCCTGGCCGCCAGCGGCCGGTGTGCAGCATCAGGCCTTCGCCGCGCGCCCGCATCAGCGCGGCCACCATCAAGCCGGCCAGGCCCGAACGCAGGCCCACCATCAGCATGGGGCTGATGTCGGCGGACACCGCCTTGAGCGAGATCTGCTGCAGGCTCCAGACCAGGCACAGCAGCAGCATGGCGCCGGTGGCGCGGGCATCCAGGGGAAGGCGGGTGGGCATGGTGAAAACATCCATCGAGAACGAAGGCGGCGATTGTGGTGTTGGCGCCTTTGCATCAGATAACGAAAATCCGACAATCGATACCGCCCCCCGGACAAGCCCGCCCCACCCCATGCCCCGACCCGCCCACAGCCTGCACCAGCCGCCCTTTCACGACGCGTTGCCCGCGCCCATCGTGTTTCGCAGCGCGCAGATGCCGGCCCACGCCAGCTTCCCGCAGCACAGCCACGCCTGGGGCGAGTTCGTCTATTCCTTCAGCGGCGTGATGGAGGTGCAGCTGGCCGATGAACACCTGATGTCAACGCCGCAGTACGGCGTCTGGCTGCCGCCCCATGTCGAGCACATCGGCCTGAACCGGCAGGCCACGCTCTACAGCTCGCTCTACATCACCAGCCACCTGTGCAAGGACCTGCCCGACACCACCTGCGTGCTGACCGTCAGCCCGCTGGTGCGGGCCATGCTGGAGCACCTGCGCCAGCACCCGCCCACCCTACCCCAGAGCCGGGCCGACCAGCACCTGCTGCAGGTGCTGGTGGAGCAACTCGAGCAGGCCCGCCGCGTGGGCAACTACCTGCCTCACTCCAGCGACACGGTGCTGGGCGCGCTGCTGCAGGCGCTGATCGAGGCCCCGGGTGACGAACGTTCGCTGGCCGAACTGGCCGCCGCCTTCCACAGCACCGAGCGCACCCTGAGCCGGCGCTGCCAGCGCGACCTGGGCATGTCCTTCGCCGAATGGCGGCAGCGGCTGCGCGTGGTCAAGGCCTTGCCGCGCCTGGAGGCCGGTGACAAGGTGGAGGCAATCGCGCTGGACCTGGGCTACGCCAGCGCCTCCGCCTTCATCGCGATGTTCCGCCGGATGACGGGGCTGACGCCGGACGAGCACCGGCGCGGGCGGGGCTGAACACGGAAGGATGCCGTCAGGCGGCGGGCGCCACCGACAGCAGCGGTTGCCCGGCGAAAAACGCCTGCAGGTTGTCGAACACGCGGTCGGCCATGGCCTGGCGCGTCTCGCGGGTGGCGCTGGCGATGTGGGGCAGCAGCACCACGTTGTCCAGCGCCATCAGCTCGGTGGGCACGTGGGGTTCGTCGGCGAACACGTCCAGCCCGGCACCGGCGATGCGCTTGTCCTGCAGCGCCCGCACCAGCGCCGCCTCGTCCACCACCGAACCCCGCGCCACGTTGATCAGGAAACCGTCCGGCCCCAGGGCCGTGAGCACCTCGTCGTTGATCAGGTGGTGGGTGGACGGCCCACCGGCGGTGATCAGCACCAGGTAGTCGCACCAGCGGGCGAGTTCGATCAACGACGGCTCGTGCGGCAGTTCCACCTCCGGCACGGGCCGTCGGGTGTGGTAGCGCACCGTCATGTCGAAGCCGGTGGCGCGCCGCGCGATGGTGCGCCCGATGCGCCCCATGCCCACGATGCCCAGGCGGGCCCCGCTGACCTTGCGCCCCAGCGGGAAGGCGCCGGCCGGCCAGCGCCCGGCGCGCACGAAGCGGTCGGCGCTGCTGGCGCCCCGCGCGACATCGAGCAGCAAGGCGAAGGCCAGATCGGCCACACAGTCGTTGAGCACGTCGGGCGTGTAGCCCACGGCCACGCCGCGCTGCTGGGCAAAGGCCACGTCCACCTTGTCCAGCCCGACGCCGAAGTTGGAGATCACACGCAGGTTGGGCAAGCGCTCGATCACCGCGCGGCCCACGCCGATGGCGGCCGAACTCGTCAGCGCGGTGAACTCAGCGCCACGCTCGCGCAGAAAGGCCTCGGGGTCGGACACGTCCGACAGGGTGGTGAGCGTGTAGGCCTCGGCCAGTTGTTTTTCCAGCGAGGGCGGCAGCCGCCCGACATTGAGCAGGGAAGGTTTCATGGAGGCGAGTATCAGTCCACGGTGATGTTGCCATCCTTGACGATCTTGGCCATGGCCGGGATCTCGCTCTTCATCCAGCCCTGGAACTCGGCCGGCGTCATGCCCGACGGCTCGGCGCCCAGGGTCGCGAGGCGCTCGCGGATGTCGGGCAGCGCGGTGATGCGCGTGACCTCGGCGTGCCACTTGTCGATCACCGCCTTGGGCGTGCCGGCCGGGGCCAGCAGGCCCTGCCAGCTGCCGGTCAGGAAGCCGGGCAGCGTCTCGGCCACCGTGGGCACGTTGCCCAGCTCGGCGTTGCGCTTGGCGCTGGACACGGCCAGCAGCTTGATCTTGCCGGACTTGACATGGGGGTAGGTGGCCACCATGCCGTTGAAGGTGGCGTCGACCTGACCGCCGATCAGGTCGGTCATGGCCTGGGCGCCGCCCTTGTAGGGCACATAGCCCCACTTGATGCCCGCGCGCTGGGCGAACACCACCCCCGCCAGGTGGGTGGCGCTGCCGGTGCCGGCGGCGGCGGCGAAGTTCAGCTTGCCGTTCTGCGCCTTGGCATAGGTCACGAACTCGGCCAGGTTGTTGGCCGGCACGTTGTTGCTGACCACCAGCAGGTGGGGCGAATAGCCCACCATGGCCACCGGCGCGAAGTCGTTGAGCACGTTGAAGGGCAGCTTGTAGAGCGCCGGGCTGATGACCAGGTTGCCCACGTCCATCAGCACCAGGGTGTGGCCATCGGGCGCGGCCTTGGCCACCGCGTCGGCGCCCAGGTTGCCGTTGGCGCCGGGGCGGTTCTCCACCACCACCGGCTGGCCCCAGCTTTCGGTCAGCTTCTGCCCCACCAGGCGGGCCAGCACGTCCGAGGTGCCCCCGGCCGGGAAAGGCACGACGATCTTGATCGGCTTGCTCGGAAAGGCCGGCGTCGCCGACTGGGCCCAGGCGGGCAGCGTGAGGGCCAGGGTGGCGCAGGCCAGCAGGCTGCGGCGGAAGGAGTGGAACATGGTGATGCCTTGCAGGGGTCGGTGGGTTGAATCGGATGGTTGGACACGAGCCTTGGCTCATGTTGTACGACATCCTATATCTAACAAGCTCATCAACCACCAAGGGTTTGTACCCATCCGTCACCCACCCGTGTTCGTGCACGCACGTTCAAACGAAAAAAAGCCGCTCCAGGAGCGGCCGTTGCCCGCAGCGGCTTGCCTCAAGCCTTCTTGAGCATCTCGGTATCAAAAGGCAGGCTGCGCAGGCGCTTGCCGGTGGCGGCGAAGATGGCGTTGGCCACCGCCGGGGCGATGGGGGGCGTGCCGGGCTCGCCGATGCCGCCGGGCTTTTCGGTGCTGGCCACGATGTGGACCTCGACCTTGGGCATCTCGGTCATGCGCAGCACCGGGTAGTCGTGGAAGTTGCCCTGCTCGACCCGGCCGTCCTTGAGCGTGATCTTGCCGTAGAGCGCGGCACTCAGGCCGTAGACGATGGCGCCCTCGACCTGGCGCTCGATGATGGCGGGGTTGACCGTCTGGCCGCAGTCCACCGCCGCCACCACGCGGTGCACCTTGGGCGTGCCGTCGGCCGCCACCGACACCTCCACCACCTCGGCCACGTAGCTGCCGAAACTCTGGGCCACCGCGATGCCACGGAACACCCCGGCCGGCAGCGGCTTGCCCCAGCCGGCCTTCTGCGCGGCCAGCTCCAGCACCTGCTTGTAGCGCGGCTGCTTGTCCAGCAGGCTGCGGCGGTATTCGTAGGGGTCCTTGCCGGCGGCGGCGGCCAGCTCGTCGATGAAGCCTTCGATGAAGAAGATGTTCTGCGAGTGGCCCACCGAGCGCCAGAACCACACCTGCGGCCCGGGCTCGACGCGGCCATAGCTGAGCTGCTGGTGGGGAATGTCGTAGGGGTGGTCGCTGATGCCTTCCATGGCGAAGTTGTCGACGCCGGTGTCCGGGATCTTCATGAAGCCCGAGGCCTCCATGATGGACGGCGAGCCGACGCCGGCCTTGAGCACGGCTGGCCGGCCGCTGGCGTCCAGCCCGCCGGTGAATTTGGTGACCGAGGCCGGGCGGTAGAAGCCGGCGGCCATGTCGTCCTCGCGGCTGTAGACCAGCTTGACCGGCGCGCCGCTGATCTTGGACAGCAGCGTGGCGTCGATCACGAAATCGGGCGCGAAGCGGCGGCCGAAGCCCCCGCCCAGCATCATGGTGTTGACATTGACCTTGCCAGGATCGACCGAGGCCACCTGGCCCAGGATGCCCTGCACCGGCCCCTGGCTCTGGGTGCCGGCCCAGATCTCCACGCCGTCGGGCTTGACCCAGGCGGTGCAGTTCATGGGCTCCATGCAGGCGTGGGCCAGGTAGGGGGCCTCGTAGGTGGCTTGCACCGTGCGCGCGGCGGCGGTGTCGGGCGCGCCAGCCTTGAGCGCCACCTTGTCGGCCTGGGTGGCGCCCTCGCTCAGCTGGGCCGTGACCTTGGCGCTGGACAGGCCGGTGCTGGCGCCCAGGTCCCAGTCGACCTTGAGCGCGTCGCGCCCCTTCTTGGCCGCCCAGTAGCCGCCGGCCAGCACCGCCACGCCGGTGGGCAACGTGATGACCTGCCGGACGCCCTTGACGGCCTTGGCCGCGCTGTCGTCCACCTTGAGCAGCTTGGCGCCGGGCTGTGGCGCGCGCGCCATCACCGCCACCAGCATGCCGGGCAGGTCGACGTCGATGCCGAACTTGGCGCTGCCGTTGGTCTTGCCCACGGTGTCCAGGCGGGCCTTGCGCTGGCCGATGATCTTGAATTGTTTGGGGTCCTTGAGCGCCACCTTCTCGGGCGCGGCCTGGCGGCTCGCGGCCTCGGCCAGCTGGCCGTAGGTCAGCGACTTGCCGCCGTGGCGCACGCGGCCGGCCTCGGTGCGGCAGGCGCTGGCGGGCACCTTCCACTGTTCGGCGGCGGCGGCCACCAGCATGGCGCGCGCGGTGGCGCCGGCCTGGCGCATCACGTCCCAGTGGCCACGCACGGTGGTGGAGCCGCCCGTGGCCTGCATGCCGAAGGCCGGGTTGTTGAAGGCGGTGTTGGCGGGCGCCTGCTCGACCCGCACCTGGGCCCAGTCGGCGTCGAGTTCCTCGGCCAGCATCTGCGGGATGGCGGTGAGCACGCCCTGCCCCATCTCGGCCGAGCCACAGACCACGGTGATGCGGTTGTCGGGCGTGATGCGCAACCAGGCGTTGGGCGTGAAGGCCTGGGCGGCGGCCTGGGCGTGCACCCGGCCGGCCACCGGCAGCGTGAAGCCCACCACCAGCGCGGCACCGGTGCCGGCCATGAAGCCGCGGCGGTTCAGGCGCGGCGTGTCAAGCGTGTTGTGGTCCATGCTCAGGCCCCTTTCGACAGGCTGGCCGCGGCGTCCTGGATGGCGACGCGGATCTGGTTGTAGGTGCCGCAGCGGCAGATGTTGCCGGCCATGGCGCCGTCGATGTCGGCGGCGCTGGGCTGGCGCTTGCTGGCCAGCAGCGCGCAGGCGCTCATGATCTGGCCCGACTGGCAGTAGCCGCACTGCGGCACGTCGCGCTTGACCCAGGCCGCCTGGATGGCCTTGCCGGCCGGCGTGGCGCCCACGGCCTCGATGGTGGTGACCTTCTTGCCGGCGGCGGCCGACAGGGGCGTGGAGCACGAACGCACGGGCTGGCCGTCCAGGTGCACGGTGCAGGCGCCGCACAGGGCCATGCCACAGCCGAACTTGGTGCCGGTGAGCTTGAGGTCCTCGCGCAAGGCCCACAGCAGGGGCATGTCGGGTTCGGCGTCGAGCGACGCCGATTTGCCGTTGACGTTCAGGGTGATCATGGGTGCTCCTCTGTTGTTGGAATCAACAGCCAGCGTGCCCGAGCCCGCACCCGTGCGCGGGACGCCGGAATTTTGTCCCAGCGCCTCAGTGGGGTATCGGCGGCCTGGCCCTTCAGCGCAGGTGGTGCACCGCCGCCTGGCCATAGACGGGCGTGGGGATGCCCTCGTAGCGCGCCTTGAGCTGCAGCGACAGGAACTGCGAGTAGTGCCGGCTCTGGTGCAGGTTGCCGCCGTGCACCCACAGCTGCGGCTGGTTGGTGGGCTTCCACATGTTGCGCAACTCGCCTTCCCACGGACCCGGGTCCTTGGTGGTGCTGGAGCCCAGGCCCCAGACCTTGCCCACGCGGTCGGCCACCTCGGGCGACACCAGATCGGCCAGCCAGTGGTTCATGGAGCCGAAGCCGGTGGCGTAGACGATCACGTCGGCCGGCAGCTCGGTGCCGTCGGTCAGCAGGACCGAGCGCGGGTTGATGCGCTCGATGTTCACGCCGCTCTTGAGCTTGATGCTGCCGTTGGCCACCAGCTCGCTGGCGCCCACGTCGATGTAGTAGCCCGAGCCGCGGCGCAGGTACTTCATGAACAGGCCCGAGCCGTCGTCACCGAAGTCGAGCATGAAGCCGGCTTTCTCCAGCCGGCTGTAGAGGTCGGCGTCGCGCTTCTTCATCTCGTCGTACACCGGGATGTGGAAGCTGTGCATGATCTTGTAGGGCACGCTGGCGAAGATCAGGTCGGCCTTGTGATGGTCGATGCCGTTCTTCACCGCCTCCTCGGAATACAGGCCGCCCAGGGCCAGCTCCATCAGCGACTTGGACGGCGCGATGTGGGTGCTGCTGCGCTGGAGCATGGTCACGTCCACATCGTTTTCCCACAGCGCGGCGCAGATGTCGTGGGCCGAGTTGTTGGAGCCCAGCACCACCACCTTCTTGCCCTTGTAGCCTTCCGGCCCGGGATGCTTGCTGGAATGGTGCTGGTCACCCTCGAAGGTGTCGGCACCCGCGATCCTGGGCACGTTGGCGTAGCCCGACACCCCGAGCGCGAACACCAGCTGCTTGGGCCGCAGCAGCACCTCTTCGCCATCGCGGTCCACCCGCACCTCCCACTCGCCCGTGACCTCGTTGAAGCTGGCCTTCTTGGCGGTGGTGGAGCCCCAGTAGTTGATCTCCATCACCTTGGCATACATCTCCAGCCAGTCGCCCACCTTGTCCTTGGGCGCGAACACCGGCCAGTCGTCCGGGAAGGGCATGTAGGGCAGGTGGTCGTACCACACCGGGTCGTGCAGGCACAGCGACTTGTAGCGGTTGCGCCAGCTGTCGCCAGGGCGGGGGTTCTTCTCCACCACGATGGTGGGCACGCCCAGCTTGCGCAGGCGCGCCGCCAGGATGATGCCACCCTGCCCGCCGCCGATGATCAGCACATAGGGCTGCTCCTCGTAGCCCAGCCGCGCTTCCTCGTCCTGGCGCCGCTCCAGCCAGCTCTTGCGCCCTTTCTGCGAGCCGTGCTCCGCGCCCGCGATGCGGTTCACGCCGCGCTTCTCCTCAAAGCCCTTGAGCTCGGTCATGGTGGTCAGCAGCGTCCAGGCCTGGTCGCCCGAGCCACCCGCCTTGAGCCGCAGGTGGCCACGGCCGCGCGCCACCTGGGTCTCGAAGGTGAACCAGGCGTCCACCACCCCGTCGGCCTCGGTCGCCTCGCCTTCCAGCGCAAAGCCGTGGGGCGCCGTGTCGGCCAGCCGGGCCGACAACATGTCCGCGATCGCCGCCCGGCCCTCCTGCGTGCGGATGTTCCAGGTGAAGGCCACCAGATCGCGCCAGAAGCCGTCTTCGGTGAAAAGCGATGTGGCCGCGTCGATGTCGCGTCGGGTCAGCGCGGCCTCAAAAGCCGCCAGCCAGTGGGATGCCCGTTGAGAAGGCGTAGGGGTCATGGGTCTTGTCTCCAGTGTTGTGGGCCGCCTTCACCATGAAGGGCGTCCAGGCGCTGTAGTTCAAGAGCCGTGCCATGGGGGTTGTGTGTTTAAGTGATTGATTTTTAAGGAGAAGCTGTGGTACGCGGGGTGGTGCAGGTGTAGAGGGTGTGACAGGTTGGGGGTGACAGGTGTCACGGGGAAGGTGTGGGTTGACCGGGGAGACAGCTTGCGACCCTGAAGAGTCATTGAGCCACAAGGCCCAAAGCCGTCGATCAGTCGCCAGTCAGCCGCCAAAGGCCAATGAATCCAACGGGCTGGCCGTGCCGCCAGCTGCCACCTTCAGCACATGGGTGTAAATCATGGTGGTGGACACATCGCTGTGCCCCAGCAGTTCCTGAACCGTGCGGATGTCGGTGCCAGATTGCAGCAAGTGCGTGGCAAAACTGTGGCGCAATGTGTGTACCGAAACCGGCTTGCAAATGCCCGCCTGCGCCACCGCCTTTTTGATGGCGCGTTGCAACCGCTCCTCAAACAAATGGTGGCGGCGCTCCACCCCCGAAACCGGATCAACCGACAGCGTGGGCGATGGAAACAGCCAAAACCACCCCCAAGTGCTGCCCACCTTGGGGAATTTTTGCTCCAGCGCGTGCGGGGTCTGCACCCCGTGTCGTTGGGCTTGCCGGTCTTGCTCCCAAACACTGCGGACAGCCCCAAACTGCTGCCGCAGACGAGGAGCCAACGAGCGCGGCAACATCACCACACGGTCTTTATTGCCCTTTGCCTCGCGGACGACGACGACGTGGCGGTCAAAGTCCACATCTTTGATGCGCAAGCGCAGCCCCTCCATCAACCGCATGCCCGTTCCGTAAAGCAACTGCGCCAGCAAGCGCATGTCATGGCCCAGAAATTGGAACAAGGTGCTTACCTCCTCTTTGGTCAGCACGCTGGGAATTCGGCGCTTTTGCGCCGGGCGGTTGACACCGTCCAACCAAGGCAGGTCAATGCCCAGCACCTCCCGGTACAGAAACAGAATGGCACTGAGCGCTTGATTGTGGGTTGAAGCGGAAACCCTGCGCTCATTGGCCAGCATGTTCAGAAACGCCTCCACCTCTGCCGCGCCCATGTCGCGCGGATGCCGCATTTCGCCATTGCGGCCATGCCACCGAACGAAAAACCGCACCCAATGCAGCTAAGCCTTCTCGGTGTTGAGGCTATAGTGAAGATAACGAATCCGCTCCCGCAACTGGTCAAGAAGCCGTGTGGAGCGAAAAACAGGCGTGCCGGGTTTCATGGTTTGTTTATGCCTGTGTTTTTGAACAGTAAATCGACCCCAAACCCAGGCAGCAAGCCATTCTCAGGAGGAAGCCGTGACCAGAATATCCCGCATCGTCCGTTTTATCCCGCAGGTTATGCGGGATACATTACGTTAGACCACTCATGATCTGGTTCGTCCTACTGCTATATCTCCTGATACCTGCGCTCGGCTTATTTTTGCTTTGGGTCGCGTATCAAGTGCAATATAAAAAGCGCTATTCGCTGCTGCGGGACCATCAAAGAACGCCGCTTGCCAACGGTCAGCTCATTGCGGGGCGCTTTGCATGCATGGCTGCGTGTGGCGGTATTCTTGTGCTAGCTCTGGCAGTGGCAATTCCTTTCGCGGGGCTCTCCTTCGGAACGTGGCATTTTTACATTGGCACCATTGCAGGTCTCTTGGGAATTTGTTGGAACCTGCTTATGCTGCGTTACAAGAGGCTGGAACGGTCTAACCCCAACTTCAAGCGGACGCCTGACGGCGCCGCTTAATTTGAACGTTAGGCGTCGCGGCCACCCCGCTTCGTGCGCAACGAGATAATCAAGGAATGGCGATCGAACTTCTTGGAGTCATTGCTGGTGGCGGAATTGGCCTACTTGGTGGCCTTGGCGGGGTGCTGCTCGGTCATGTCTTGGCCAGGAAGAGAGAGTCCGCGAATCGCTCGATTGATGGTCTTCGCTTGGTTGTACAAGAGATCAATCGCTTCAGTCGCATCGCTCTCTTCTTCGAGCAGCAGATCAATATCGCCATGCGTGAAGAGGTATCACCGTCAGCTTGCGCCACGCGCCTGATCGCAGTTCCCGACTGGCAAAAGGCAACGCACGAACTTCAGGAGGCCCACTGGCGCTTCCCGTGCATGGCTTATCTTCCAGAGGCAAAGGAAGACTTCGCCGCTTTGGATCGCCTGATTGGCTATGTGATGGACCCTTACGTTCGCACGCCGAACGACGTTCACGACAGAACAAGCGAGCAGGCATGGGAAGAAATGAAGCAAAGGATGGTGCGCATTCAGGAACTTGTCGAAGCGCGGCTCGCGCGGCTCCTGTGAACTCAGCGACGCCTAACCCCTCGGTCGAGGCGAGGCCCAACGGCAAGCCAACCCGCCCGCTTCCAGGTTGTACGCATCATCCCTCCAGCGGGCGGGTCGTCTCGCCGTCGGTCCCGCCTCACCTCGAACGTTAGCCGTCTCCAAATGACCGCCGCAGCGCAGCCCTGGTCGTACGCTCTGTCCGTCAAAGAGGCAGTTCGCCTACCCCTGCTTTCCGAAGATCTCACGTTTGCGGAACTAACGAGCAAGATCGTGAGCGGCCTTCGCGTCCTTTGCTGCCATCGCAGCGAGATCGCAGGAACCGACTTTCGGCGACCCGTCTACACACTCGACATCGGGCGCCCGCTCTTCGATTCGTTCTTCAACTCTCCGTTTGGGTACCGCGCTGCGTATTTCCGGTCTCCAGGCGCCGGACTCGACGCCAATGTCCAGTTTCTCGCTGCCGTCGCGGAGCGACTGGTCTCCGATCCGCAGAGCGCTACGGCAGCGCTCTCCTCTGAGTTCATCCGCGAATCGCTCCGTACCCCGTCGGCAAAGGCGTGGCTTGCCGAACACGGGAAAGAGGTTGATCGCAAGTGCCCGAACTGCAAAGGCGAATGGAGCATCGGAGCCTGCGGCTCACCTGAACTGGCAGAGATTCGAAATGGTCGATGGGAAAGTACACCCGGGCAGAATGCGGAGTGGGGGCGCAAGGCGCCGTATCTCACCAAGCTTCGCGTCATGGGAGCATTCCTCAATGATCGCTATCACGAGCTTGTGCCGCATGACAAACGACTTCGTGCGTACGACATTCACCAGTTTGGCTGGTCCTGAGAGGGCTAACCCTTCGCTCCAGCCGACGTGCTACGGCCTGCGGCCTTCGCACGCGGCTGAGCTCAAACGTTATGGCTCGCAAACGACACCGCGCTACGAACGGCAGGTCTCTGATGAGCAGCGGCCATAGGGTGAACCGCAGGTCGAATGTCAGGTGATGATCGACGCAGCCGCTGAGGCAATCGCACGCGAATGACTCAGATCAGCCTTTAACGGACTTGGTCCGATGACCTGTGACCGACCACTCCTGGCCGCCAACTGACAGCCAAACACCCCCTACCCCGCCCGATTCGGTGCTACCAGCCCCGCCCGCTTCATGCGCCGGTACAGCGTCATGCGCGACACGCCCAGGGACCGGGCGGCGGCGCTGACGTTCCAGTGCAGCCGGTTCAGGGTGTCGCGCAGGCTTTCGTCGCTGCCACCCTCCGGCGCTGAAGCCTCCACCGGCACCCGCGCCGGCGGCAGCGCGCCCAGGGCACGTAGCTCGGGCAGGTCGTCCACGGTGATGTGGTCGCCTTCGCACACGCTGGCGGCGAAGTCGAGCGCGTTGCGCAGTTCGCGCAGGTTGCCGGGCCAGGGGTGGGCCAGCAGGCGGGCGCGGGCGGCGGGGCTCAGGGTCTTGTCGCGCAGCATGCGGTCCATCATGGCGCCGAGGTCGGCGCGTTCGCGCAGCGGCGGCAGGCTGATGTGGGCGCCGTTGAGGCGGTAGTACAGGTCGTCGCGGAAGCGACCGGCGCGCACCAGGGTTTCCAGCGGCGCGTGGGTGGCGGCGATCACGCGCACGTTGACGGGCACGGGCTTGAGCGCGCCCACCGGCAGCACCTCGTGTTCGGACAGCACGCGCAGCAGCCGCGCCTGCAGGGCCAGGGGCATGTCGCCGATTTCATCGAGGAACAGGGTGCCGCCGTCGGCCTCGGGGATGAGGCCGCGCTTGCCCTTGGGCGCGGCGCCCGAAAAGCTGCCGGGCAGGTGGCCGAACAGCTCGCTTTCGATCAGGCTTTCGGGGATGGCCGCGCAGTTGACGGCCACGAAGGGTCGGTGGCGGCGTTCGCTGCTGGCGTGCACGGCCTTGGCGAAGTACTCCTTGCCCACGCCGGTCTCGCCAGTGACGAGCAGGCTGATGGGCGAGTTGACGAGGCGAGCGGCGCGGTCGATCTGGCGCTGCAGGGCCGGGTCGCCGGCCGAAAGCGCGGCCAGCGGGCCGGGCACGGGCGTGGCCTGGGTGGCGTGCACCACGGCCAGCCGGGTGGTGGGCGGCGTGGCCGACAGGAACAGCAGCTGCCGCTGGCCGCGTGGCATGAGGGCGCGCTGGTCGGACGGGCGGGCCTGCACGAAGTCGCCGATGCGCGAGAACGGCAGGTCGAACAGGTCCTCGAAGCGCTGGCCCAGCAGGGCCTGCCCCTGGGGGTGCTTCAAGGCCAGCTGGGCGCGGCGGTTGTGGCCAGTGACGCGGCCGTTGCCGTCCAGCGCGAGCATGAGTTCGGGCTGCACGTCCAGGAACTGCGGCGCCGCCGACAGGCGCAGGATCCAGTCGCGCCGGTGCTGGTGCAGAAAGGCGGCGTTCTCGATGTCGCGGGCGAACATCTGCACCAGCTGCAGCGCCAGGTGCTGGCTGTCCTTGGGCTGCTGCGAACTCAGCTGCGAGATGTCCAGCACTGCGCTGAGCTGGCCCCGGCTGTCGAAGATGGGCGCGGTGGTGCAGGTCAGCGGGATGTGGGTGGCGTCGAAGTGGTCGTCCAGGTGGACCGTGAGCGCCTGGCCGGTGCTGATGCAGGTGCCCACGCCACAGGTGCCGGCATGGGGCTCGCTCCAGTCGGCGCCCAAGTAGAGGCCGGCGCGGCGCAGGCTGGGCTCGAAGACGAGGTCGCCCAGGAAGTCCACCGTGACGCCGCGCGCGTCGGTCAGCAGCACCACGTAGCCCAGACCGGCCACCTTGCTGTAGAGCGATTCCAGCCCGTGCCGGGCGATGTGCAGGAAGGCCTCCATCTGGTCCTGGTGCTCGCGCAGCCGGGCCTGGGGCAGGATCACCGCCTCCTGCATGCGGGTCGGGTCCAGCCGGTGCTCGTGCACGCAGCGGTGCCACGACTCGCGGATGATGGCCTCGCGCGAGGCGGCGGCGCTGGCGCGCAGGCCGTTTTCGGCCACCTGCATCACGCGGGTCATGTGCTGGTGCTGGCTGGCGTTCATGAAGGGGGTGTCCAGGTCGGGGGTAAAGCGTGGACGTTCCGGCCTGGGCGGCGCGCTGTCAACCAAGGGATTACCCGAGGTTTTTGCACCACGGCGGCGCCGATGCCCCCTTTCCGGGGCGCCCGGCGGCCTGCCACGCCCGCCCTTGGTGCGGCACCCATCACTTTGCCGACCGTTCATCGGTGAAACACCCAAGGAAACGGGCACGGAAACTGCTGAATTCAACCCATGGATACCTGGCTTTGATGCCGTCATGCAGCACGTTTCCGGCACACGTCCCCCCTCGGCGCCCCCCACATGTCGCCCCTTCGGATCGCCATTCACCATGGACACCCACAGCGTGGCTGATGCGCTGGAGGACGCCGCGTCCTTCGGTCGCTGGCGTTACCAGCCCGCCACGGGCGAGGTGGAGCTGTCGGCACGCGCGGCGCGTTACCTCAACGTCGACCCCGGCACCCACGGCCACGTGGACACCTGCTTCGTCAACGTCGTGGACGAGGACATGCCGCCGCTGGTGCGGGTGCTGCGCAGCGCCACCCGGGCCAGCCCGCCGCCCACGGTCGACTTCCGCGTCATCCAGGTCCGCGACGGCATGCGCTGGATGCGCCTGGCCACCCTGCCCGGGCCGGCCCAGGCGCCGGGCTGGGTCGAAGGCGTGCTGCTGGACATCACGCCCGTCAAACACGCCGCCATCCGCGAGCGCCTGGGCTTCGAGCTGACCTCTTTCCTGGTGGGGTCGCACTCCCTGGGCGAGGTCATCACCAGCGTCATCCAGCTCATCTGCAAGAACCTGGGCTGGCAGTGGGGCGCCTACTGGGCGCCCAACAACAGCACGGACGGCGAGAGCACGCAGCGGCTGAGCTGCCAGTTCCACTGGCACCCGCCGGAACACGACATGAGCGCCTTCAGCGCCGAAAGCCTGGCCCTGCAGATGGCGCCCAGCGAAGGCCTGGTGGGCACGGTGTGGCAGACCGGCGAGGCCAGCTGGGTGGAGGACATGGCGAACGACCCGCAGTTCCTGCGGCGCGCCGGCGCCAACCGCTGCAAGCTGCTGTCGGGCTACGTGTTCCCGGTCACCTACACCTCCGAGGATGGCCGCGTGCACAGCCCCGGCGTGCTGGAGTTCTACAGCTGCCTGACGCGCCAGCCCGACGCCCACCTGCCCGGCATGTCGGCCACCATCGGCGCCCTCATCGCCCAGGCCGCGCAGCGGCTGGAGGAGCAGGCCAAGATCCTCTACCTGGCGCAGGTCGACGAACTCACCACCCTGGCCAACCGCAGCCACTTCCACGCCCTGCTGAGCCAGGCCTGCGTCAGCGCGCGGCAAAGCGGCGCCACCTTCGACCTGATGTTCGTCGACCTCGACCGCTTCAAGCCCATCAACGATGCGTTTGGCCACGAGGTGGGCAACTTCGTGCTGCGCGAATTCGCGCGGCGCCTGCGCGAACTGGCCCCGCCCGATGCCGTCGTCGGGCGCCTGGGTGGCGACGAGTTCGCCCTCTTCATGCACCGCGCCAGCGGGGCCGAGATGCACGCGCTGGCCCAGGTGGTGCTGCGCGCGGCGCGCACGCCCTTTGTCTACGAAGGCGTGGAGCTCAGCGTGTCGGCCAGCATCGGCATCAGCACCTTCCCCGACAACGGCCTGAGCGGCGAGGAGCTGCTGCGCAACGCCGACGC
Organism: Hydrogenophaga sp. OTU3427; assembly: GCF_038440225.1. Lineage (NCBI taxonomy): Bacteria > Pseudomonadati > Pseudomonadota > Betaproteobacteria > Burkholderiales > Comamonadaceae > Hydrogenophaga > Hydrogenophaga sp. OTU3427. Next base: position 68,044 of record NZ_JASATI010000017.1, read on the forward strand.
GGCCATGTACCGCATCAAGCAGAACGGCCGCAACGGCGTGGAGCGCAGCCTGCCCGGCACGCTGGAGCAGCAGCAGGCGGCACTGGCGCGCCGCCTGACCATCGAGACCGAACTGCGGCACGCAGTGCTGGGCAACGAGCTGTTCCTGATGTACCAGCCCATCGTCGACGCGGTCAGCGGGCGCATGCACGCGGTGGAGGCCCTGGTGCGCTGGCGCCAGCCCGACGGCACGGTGGTGCCGCCCGACGTGTTCATCCCCATAGCCGAACAAAGCCACCTGATCGTGCAGCTGGGCCGCTGGGTGGCGCAGCAGGCCTGCCGTGACCTGGCCCAGCTGCACGCCGCCGGGCTGCCGGGGCTGCGGGTGCACGTCAACATGGCGGCCTCCGAATTCGCCAGCGACAGCCTGCCGCTGGAGCTGCTGGCCATCGCCGAGGCCGCCCGGCTGCACCCCAGCCACGTGTCGCTGGAGCTGACCGAGGGCATGCTGATGCGCCGCCCCGAGCAGGTGATCCCGGTGATGGCGCGGCTGCGCCAGGCCGGCTTCGAGATCAGCCTGGACGACTTCGGCATGGGCCACTCCTCGCTGGCGCTGCTGCGCAACCTGCCGATCTCGTCGATCAAGATCGACCGCTCCTTCGTGCGCGACCTGGCCCAGAGCAGCCAGGACCGCGCGGTGCTGCAGACCATCGTCGACCTGGGCCGCCACATGCACCTGGCGGTGGTGGCCGAAGGGGTGGAAACCGCCGAGCAGCTGGCCGTGCTGCGCCAGTCCGAATGTGGCCTGGTGCAGGGCTACCTGCTGGGCCGGCCCATGCCGCTGCAGGACCTGATCGCCACCCACGCCCGCCAGGCCTGCGCCGGCGCGAATTGACCGGCAGCGGGCCCCACAAGACCCGCGCCACCCGCAAGAGAGCGACCGTCAGGGAGACGCCTTGGAACCACCATGTTGCTGCAGAAATTGAGTTTGTCCCGCAAGTTCGTCGTGCTGGGCCTGATGGCCTTGCTGATGGCCGCCATCCCCACCACCTTGCAAATGAGCCGCTCGCTGGCGGACATCCACACCGCGCAGCGCGCGGTCAGGGGCATGGCGCCCCTGATGGCGCTGCAGAAGGTGGTGCAGTTCGCGCAGCAGCACCGGGGCCTGTCGGCCGGCATGCTCAACGGCAACGAGGCCATGAAGGGCCGCCGCCCGGGCGCGCGCGACAAGGTCAACCAGGCGGTGTCCGAGGTCGACCGCCTGCTGGCCGCCGCCGGCGCCGACCCGACCGCCACCGCCCACTGGACCGAACGCAAGCAGCGCTGGGCGGCGATCGAGGCCGCCGTCGCGGCCGGGCAGCTCAGCGCCGCCGACAGCACGCGCGAACACAGCCAGTTCATCGCGTCGGTCATGGGCCTCACCGGTGAGCTCATGGACGGCTTCGGCCTGACGCTGGACCCCGACATGGCCACCCACCGGCTGATCCGCGCCTCCTTCGTGAGCGCGCCCTGGCTGACCGAAAAACTGGGCGTGATGCGCGCCATGGGCAGCGGCTTCCTGACCCAGGGCCAGTTGCCGCCGCAGGGCAAGGGCACGCTGATGGGCCTGCGCGACCGCGTGACCGAGCTGCACGACGAGACCATGAACCACCTCGGCGTGGCCACCGCGCTCAGCCCATCTTTCGAGCAGGCGCTCAAGGCACCGGCCCAGGCGCTCAAGGCCCAGGTGGGCCAGACCCTGGCCCTGGCCGACCAGCAGCTCATCAACGCCACCGAACTGAACCTGCCGGCCACCACCTACTTCGACGAATTCACGCGCACCATCGACGCCGTGTACCAGTTCAACGGCCAGGCCATGGCGGTGCTGCAGGACGAGCTGGCGCGGCGCGTGCGTGGCCTCTACCTCGACATGGCCTGGGTGCTGGGCGCGCAGCTGGCCTTGCTGCTGGCGGCCATCGGCGTGGCGGTGCTGTTCGTGCGCAGCATCACGGTGCCGGTGCGCCACGCCGTGCGCGTGGCCACGGCCGTGGCCCAGGGCGACCTGACCGTGCCCTGCCCGCCCCACGGCAGCAACGAGATCGGCCAGCTGCTGGCCGCCCTGGCCGCCATGCAGCACCAGCTCTCGACGCTGGTGGCCACGGTGCGCGCCGACGCCGAAGGCGTGGCCACCGCCAGCACCCAGATCGCCGAGGGCAACCACGACCTGTCGGCCCGCACCGAACAGGCGGCCAGCGCGCTGGAGCAGACGGCGGCATCGATGGCCGAACTCAACAGCCACGTGCACAAGAACGCCGACCACGCCCGCGAGGCCAACCAGCTCGCGCAGCAGGCGCAGGACATCGCCGTGCGCGGCGGCGCGGTGGTGCACCAGGTGGTCAACACCATGGGCGAGATCAACGACGCCTCGCGCCGCATCGCCGACATCATCGGCGTGATCGACGGCATCGCCTTCCAGACCAACATCCTGGCGCTCAACGCCGCCGTGGAAGCCGCGCGCGCCGGCGAGCAGGGACGTGGCTTCGCGGTGGTGGCCGGGGAAGTGCGCAGCCTGGCTCAGCGCAGCGCCGGCGCGGCCAGGGAAATCAAGGACCTGATCCAGGCCAGCGTGCTGCGTGTCGATCAGGGCTCGGCCCTGGTGCAGCAGGCCGGCGCGACCATGGACGAGGTGGTCTCCAGCATTCGCCGGGTGACCGGCATCATGTCGGACATCAGCGCCGCCAGCGTGGAGCAGAGCACCGGCGTGGCCCAGGTCGGTGAGGCGGTGAGCCTGATGGACCAGGCCACGCAGCAGAACGCGGCGCTGGTCGAGGAGATGGCGGCGGCGGCCTCGGGCCTGAGCTCGCAGGCCGGCCAGCTGGTGAGGGCGGTGTCGGTGTTCCGCACCGACGACAGCGACAACAGCGGCCTGCTCCAGCTGCAGGCGCCGCGCCGGCAGCCGCGCCTGCTCGCGCTGTCCTGAGTCAGGTGGCCTTGGACTGGCGTGCCTCGGCCGCCATTTCCACCAGCGCCCGCAGGCCCATGGTGTAGGAGCGCCAGCCCAGGCCCTGCAAGGTGGCCTTGACCGCAGGCGAGATGATGGAGTGCGCGCGCCAGGCCTCGCGCGCGGCGATGTTGGACATGTGGACCTCCAGCACCGGGAAGGGCATGGCCTTGATGGCGTCGTGCAGCGGCACGCCGTGCTGGGTGAGCCCGGCCGGGTTGAGCAGGGCGCCGTCCACCTCGTCGATGCGCTCGTGCAGCTTGTCGATCAGCACACCCTCGTGGTTGGACTGCAGGATCTCGATCTCGACGCCCAGCTCGGCGGCCAGCGCCGTCAGCCGGGTGTTGATCTCGGCCAGCGTCATGGTGCCGTAGATGTGGGGTTCGCGGCGGCCGAACAGGTTGAGGTTGGGGCCGTGGAGGATGAGGAATTTCATGGCGGGTGTCTCTTGGGCGGCGGCTGACCGGTTCAGCGCTGGACGCGGGCGAGTTCGTCGTTGTAGAGCTTGACCACGGCGGCGTCGTAGCCCGCGGCCAGCTTGTCGGTCACCGGCTTGACGGTCAAGGCGATGCGGCGCTGTTCGGCGGCGCTCAGTTCGTTGTAGGCCATGCCCTTGGCCTGCAGCTCGGCCACCGCCTTCTGGGCGGCGGCACGGCTGGCCTGGCGCTGGTAGGCGCGGCTTTCATCGGCGGCCTCGTGCAGGATGCGTTGCTCCACCGGCGAGAGGCGGTCCCAGAAACGCTTGCTGACGAGCAGGATGTTGGCGGCGTAGACGTGGTTGGTGGCGCTGACGAACTTCTGCACCTCGTAGAACTTGTTGGACAGGATCACCGCGAAGGGGTTTTCCTGGCCGTCCACCGCGCGCGCCTCCAGCGCGCCGTACAGCTCGCCAAAGGCCATGGGCACGGGGTTGGCCTTGAGCGCCTTGAAGGTCTCCAGGAACACGGGGTTGGGGATCACGCGCAGCTTCAGGCCCTCGAAGTCCTCGACCTTGGTGATGGCGCGGCGGCTGTTGGTGGCGTTGCGGAACCCCAGGTCCCAGTAGCCCAGCGAGACCAGGCCTTTTTCGGGCAGGCGCGCCAGCAGGGCCTGGCCGAAAGGGCCGTCGAGCAGCGCGTCAGCCTGGGCGAAGTTGGCGACCGAGAAGGGGAAATCGATCAGGCCGAATTCCTTGACGATGCCGGCCAGCGAGGTGGTGGCCGGCGCCGTCATCTCCTGCACGCCACCCTGCAGGGCCGACTGCTGCTGCATCTCGTTGCCCAGGGTGGACGATGGGAATTCCTGCACCTTGAGCTTGCCGCCACTCTTGGCAGCCACCAGCTCGCCGAAGCGCTTGACGCCCAGGCTGACCGGATGGTCGGTGTTGTTGAGGTGGCCGAACTTGATCACGCGGTCCTGGATGTCCTGCGCGCTGGCCAGCGAAGCGGCGGCGGCGATGCACAGGGTGATCAGGCTGCGAACAAACAATGGGCGCATGGAAAGGTCTCCTTTGTGGTTGATGGCGCTATTCTTCGGTGCCGGCAGGAAACACTTTCCTGATTGGAAAATCGTTTCTTAATACGAAATATCGGAAACCCATGAGCGTTGCACTGGACCGGGGCCTGGCCCTGCTGGAACAACTGGCCGCCCACCCCGACGGCCTGCCGCTGGCCACGCTGGCGGCCGACCTGGACATGCCCCTGAGCGCCTGCCACCGCCTGCTGGGCGCGCTGCAGGCGCGGGGCTACGTGCGCCAGCCGCGCTCGCACGGCGACTATGTGCTGACCACCAAGCTGGTGTCGCTGGGGCTGGGCTACCTCAGCGGCGCCGGCCTGGTGGACATCGCCGAGCCGCTGCTGGAGCGCCTGGCCAAGGCCTCGGGCGAGCTGGTGCGGCTGTCCATCGTCGACGAGGACCGCCTGACCTGGGTGGCCAAGGCCCAGGGCGTGCGCAAGGGCCTGCGCTACGACCCCGACATGGGCGCCGAGGCGCGGCTGTCGTGCACCGCCTCGGGCCACGGCTGGCTGCTCACCATGAGCGACGAGCGGGCGCTGGCGCTGGTGTCGCGCCAGGGCTTTGGCCTGCCCAAGGACTACGGCCCCAAGGCGCCCACCACGGTGAAGGCGCTGCTGGGTTTCCTGCACGCCGCGCGGGTGCGGGGCTACGCCATGATCGACGAGGTCTTCGCGCCCGGCATGACGGCCATGGCCGCGCCGGTGATGCGCCGCCGAGAGGCCATCGGCGTCATCAGCATCGCCGGCCCGCGCATCCGCCTGACCCAGGCCCGCATGCACGAACTGGCGCCCGCCCTGCTGGCCGCCGCGGCCGAGCTGGGGCCGGTCAGCAACGCGTCCAGCCTGTTCGGGCGGCCGCCGCTGGGCAAGGGTTGAGTGAAACAGGCCACCCCGTCGCTTGCCCGCTGCGCGTGGCCGCATCCCCCTCAAGGGGCGACACCGGCCGTCCGGCCAAGCCGGCCCGGCGGCGTCCGCCGGTTCGACCGTTTCATGCGTCGCGGGTCGCGCTTCGGCGCGATGAAAAACCGATACGGCTTCGCCTCAGAACGTGTTTGCGATCTACAAGAGGTCGCGCAAGCGCCTTTTCGGGATGGGCTGCCAGGCGCAAAACGCAGACGGGCCGGTGGCCCGTCGAGGCTTTGCAACGCCGCAGGCCGCCCGAAAAGGCACTTGCCCTTCGGGTTGGGACGAAATCGGGCGATTTGCCCACCCATCCCCTTGCATGGCCATGAGCCCATGCGGCGGGTCTGTGCGGTCAACTCATCCCGATTGCGTTCCAACGCGACCCCTTGTAGATCGTCAACACGTTCTCAGGTTGTGTGCTTGCGCGCGATGCGCGCCCAGTCGCGCAGGGTCTGCAGCATGCGGTTGCGCGAGTTGGGGTGGCTGTCGCCGAAGGACTGGGTCAGGCGCGTTTGCAGCGCCTCGCCGGGGGGTGGCGTGCCGGTGGCCTTGAGCTGGTCGATCAGCAGCATCACGGTCTGGTAGTCCTGGGCGTCCAGGGCCAGTTCCAGCATGCTCTTGCCCCCGGGCGTGAGGTCCGCCACGTCGGCGCCGTGGGCGATCATGTGCCGGACCAGGCCGGCCTTGCCGTGCTGGCAGGCCCAATGCAATGGCACCAGGCCACCCTCGGCGGGCAGGTTGAAGTTGGCGCCGGGCGCCAGGGCCTCGGGGGCCAGCGGCCAGCCGGAGGCCTTGATCATCTGCCGGGTTTTCCAGTCGCTCATGCGGTTGGCCTGTCTTGGGGGGTTGCGCCGCCATCGGGCGGCGGATCGAGGGCGTCGCGGTCCAGCCGGCGCCGCAGTTCGGCCAGCGGCAGCGCCTTGGCGTAGAGCCAGCCCTGCGCATGTGTCACGCCCTGGGCCCGGAGGTAGCTGGCCTGGGCCTGCGTTTCCACGCCTTCGGCCACCATCCTCAGCCCCATGGACTTGCCGATCTCGATGATGTGCGTGATCACGTTCTTGGTCACGGCGTCGGTGCCTATGGTGTCGACGAACACCTTGTCGATCTTGAGCGCGTCCAGCTCCAGCATGGTGAGGTAGGACAGACCCGAGTAGCCGGTGCCGAAATCGTCGATGGCGATGTGGGTGCCCAGCTCGCGCAGCTTGCGTATGCTGTCGCGCACCTCGTTGGCCTGGATCAGGGCACGTTCGGTGATCTCCACCGTGACCTGCCCGGTGGCGATGCCACCGGCCGCCAGCGCATGCCGCAGCCGCTCGACCGAACACGCGCCGGCAAAATCGTGGGCCGAGAAATTGATGCTGAAGTGAAAGCCCGGGTGCCGCCGGTGCAACTGCGCCACGTCGCGGCCGAACAGCTCGATCACGCGCGCCGTCAGGTCCTGGATCAGCCCGTGTTTCTCGGCCACGGCGACAAACACATCCGGCGGCACCAGGGTGCCATTGGGCAGGCGCCAGCGCGCCAGCGCCTCGGCCCCGCTCCAGCGCCCCGACGCCAGCTCGACGATGGGCTGGTAGACCAGGAACAGTTCGTCGCGGCGCAAGGCCTGGCGCAGGCGGTTCGCCAGCGACTGCCGCCGCTTGGCCTGCACCACGATCAGGGCCGCCAGCGCCAGGCCGGACACCAGGGCCAGGGGCGCGAGGATCAGGGCGTTGGTGGCCAGCTCGTCCTGCATCTCCGACAGCGGCAGGGCGGCGTAGACCGCGTAGTCGAACTGGGCCGAACGCTGCACCACGACCAGGTGGCCGGCGCCCTGGAACACGCGGCTGGCGCCGGCTTCCAGGGGCTCTGCCAGCCAGGCCTCGGTCATCCGGAACGCGCCACGGCTGACCGTCAGCCGCCGGGTGGTGGCACCGAACACCCCAAAGGAGCCGGCGCTGGCGCCAGCCATGAGATCGCTCATCAGTCCGGGCACGATGAAGGCGGTGAAACCACTCTGCCCGTGGGTGGTGGAAACAAAACGGTTGTTGCCCGCGATCGGCAGCGCCACGGCCGAACGCAGCTCGAAGCCGTTCTTGCTCACGTGGTCGGGCGGCCCCATGGGAATGCCCTCGCCGTGGCTGCCGTAGGACGAACACATCAGGCGGTTGTTGCTGACGTGGCCGATCAGGCGCAGCGAGCGTGCGTTGATCGCCAGCCGGCGCATCATCTCGATCGAATCGGGGCTGCAAGGGTCGCGCGAGGGATGGGCCAGCAAGGCCTTGAGCGCCGTGTTGTCGAACTGCACGCTGACCGCCTGGCCCCGCGCCAGGACCTCGCTGGCCAGGTGCCGCGTCTGGTCTTCCAGCGACTGCAGGCTCTTCCAGTAGGCCAGCGCCCAGGCGACGGACAAGGCGAGCGCCACCACCAGCACGCCCAGGGCATAAGGGATGGGTCCGATGGTCTTGTCGTACTTCATGGGGCGGCGGGTGGTCCTTGGCCTCGCACTGGCATCCGTGCCAGCGGGATGGCCGATTGTCACACCGCCCCGCCCCCCGGGCGGTGCCCCGGCTCGGTACCTGTTCAGGCGCTCACTGCTCCAGGTTCTCGTGGTGTTCGGAGACGCCGCGTTTCCAGTAGGCCGCGACCCGCATGGCTTCGCGCGGGTGGCCCTTGGCGTCGATCAGGACCTGGCGCAGGCGGGCCATGCCGGACGCCTCCCCCGCGCCCCAGGCGAAGCCTTCGCCGGGCGGCAGCGGCAGGTCGCGCACGGTGGCCAACAGTTCGTCGGTGCTGACGACCCAGCGCAGGTCCAGGTCCACGTCGGTGGCCATCGTGCGCCGTTCGGCCGGGTCGTGGGCCTCCAGCACCGCCAGCACCCGCGTGCCGCGCGGCAGCTCCTCCAGGCGCCGATGAACCGCCGGCAAGGCCGTGGCATCACCCACCAGCAGGTGCCAGTCGTAGTCCATGGGAATGATCATGGAGCCGCGCGGGCCGCCGATGGTGGCGCGCTGCCCGGGCGCCGCCTGCCGCGCCCACCGCGCGGCCTGGCCTTCGCCGTGCAGCGCGAACTCGATGGTCAGCTCGCGGCGCACCGGATCGAAGCGGCGCGGCGTGTAGTCGCGGCGCACCGGCTCGCCGTCCGTGCCGTCAAAGATGAACTTGACGTGGTCGTCGAAGGAGGCGGAAACGAAGTCGGCGAGCGCCTCGCCCGCGAAGGTGACGGCGACAAAATGAGGACCGATGGGTTCGACGCGGGTGACTTCCACGTCGCGGCGTCGCAGTTCGTGGCGGACCCGCTGCACGCGGCGCACGGGATTCGGGATGCTCATGGATGTATCTCTTGGTTGATAATGTCATCCATTATGAGCAAATTGGTTGATACTGTCAAACAATCGACACCCGGACCGGCCGACGACGTGCTGGAAGCGGTGCACACGGTGATGCACCTGTTCCGCGCGCAGCAGTACCGCGTGCTGCGCGATGGCCCCCACAACGTCACGCACATGGACGGCAAGGTGCTGGGCTTTTTTGCCCGGCACCCCGGTGCCACCCAGAGCGAGCTGGCGACGCACTCGGGCCGCGACAAGGGCCAGATCGGCCGCCTGATCGCCGGCCTGAAGGAGCGTGGACTGCTGGAAGCGCGGACCGACGACACCGACCGCCGCAACGTGCGGCTGCAGCTGAGCCACGAGGGCAAGACCGTGCAGCAGGCGCTGGAGCGCCAGCGCCGCCGGCTCGCGGACGCCGCCGTGGCGGGCCTGAGTGCCGGCGAACGCCAGCAACTGGTGAGTCTGCTGGACCGGGTCCGCGCCAACCTCGACACGGCGCCCTGAGCGGGCCGGCCGGGCCGCCCGGCACCTGTTCAGGCGTTCAGAACGATTCCCAGTCGTCGCTGCCCTGGCCCATGGGCCGCGACACGGCCACCGGGGTGGACGCCGGGGCCTTGAGCGCCGCCGCCCTGGGCGCCGGCTTGGGCTTGTTCAGGACGGGACGTGGCTGCACCTGGGGCGCCGGACGCGCCGCGACGGGACCTTGCGCGCGCAAGGTGTGTGTGCCCGAGGACACGCTGTCGCCGGCCGACAGCCTGAACGTCGCAACCGACTGCACCAGCTCGTGGGCCTGGCCGCGCAGGCTGCTGGCCGCCGCCGCCATCTCCTCCACCAGCGCCGCGTTCTGCTGCGTGGCCTGGTCCATCTGCTGCACCGCCTCGCCGATCTGACCCACCCCCGCGCTCTGCTCGCTGCTCGCCGCGCTGATCTCCGCCATGATGTCCGTCACCCGCCGGATGCTGCTCACCACCTCGGTCATGGTCGTGCCGGCACGGTCCACCAGCGCGCTGCCCTGTTCCACCCGGCTCACGCTGTCGGTGATCAGGTCCTTGATCTCCTTGGCCGCCGCCGCGCTGCGTTGCGCCAGGTTGCGTACCTCGCCCGCCACCACCGCGAAGCCCCGGCCCTGCTCACCCGCGCGCGCCGCCTCCACCGCCGCGTTCAGCGCCAGGATGTTGGTCTGGAAGGCGATGCCGTCGATCACGCTGATGATGTCGGCGATCTTGCGCGAGCTGTCGTTGATGCCCTTCATGGTGTCCACCACCTGGGACACCACCTCGCCGCCCTGCAGGGCCACGGTGGAGGCGCTCTGCGCCAGCTGGTTGGCGGTCTGGGCGTTGCCCGCGTTCTGCTTGACGGTGGAGCTGAGTTCCTCCATCGACGCGGCCGTTTCCTCCAGCGCGCTGGCCTGGGCCTCGGTGCGCGCGCTCAGGTCCTGGTTGCCTTCGGCGATTTCGCTGCTGGCGGTGGACACCGATTCGGAGCCCTGGCGCACGTTGGAGACGACCTTGACCAGGTTGTCCTTCATGTGGCGCATGGCATCGAGCAGCTGGGCGACTTCATCGCTGCCCTGGGACCGCACCTCCACGGTCAGGTCGCCGGACGCCACCGTTTCGGCCACCTTCACCCCCTGCGCCAGCGGCGCGGTGATGCTCTTGGTGATGGCCATGGCCAGCACGCCCGACATCAGCACGGCGATCACGATGGCCACGATGGACAGCGTGTGCGTGCGTTCGCTGTCGATGTCGCTCTGGGCGTCCACCTGCTTGGCGAACTGGACGAGGAAGACCACCAGTTCGTTCAGCAAGTCGTCGGCCACCTTGAAGCTGGCGGCCGCCTCGCCGTTGACCACCGCCACGGCGTCTTCGGTGCGGTTCTCGTCGGCGAGCTTCATCGCCTTGTCCGCGGCTGCGGCATAGAGGGGCCAGGCCGCCTCGATCTTGGCGATCAGCGCCTTTTCCTCCGGCGCGAGTTCGGTGGCCTTGTACTTGGTGAACAGGCGCCTGTACTCGTTGATCCGCTCCGCAATGTGCGCCTTGACCTGGTCCTTGGCGGCGCGGTCGGAGGCGATGACGTAGTGGTAGAGGTCACGGTTGATGTAGAGCGCCTGGATGTTGGCGCTGGACACGTCGGCGATGGGCTCCAACTGGTTGCTGTACATGCTGCTCATGGCACGGGCCTGGTGGTCCGTCGAGCTCATGCCCAGGAGGCCGATCAGCAGCGTGATCAGGGTGGTGATCGCGAAAGCGGCGATCAGCCGGGCGCGTATGCGCAGCTTGTTCAGGATATTCACGGTGACTCCCTTTTTTAAGAATGCTTTTCAGGGAGGGTGCGCCCTCCCCACCCGACATAATGTAAAACATCGTTGAGGCATCACCGTGAACGCCCGCGCATGGGCCGCCGGGCGGTCGCCCCCGGCCGGGCTCAGGCCGCGTCGGCCGCAGGGTTCTCCAGCGCCTTGACCAGCACGTGCAGCAGCCGGTTGGCCGGCGTGGCGACACCGAGGCGCTCCCCCTGACGGACCACGTAGCCGTTGAGGTGGTCGATCTCGGTGCGCTTGCCCTTGCGCAGGTCCTGCGCGGTGGACGAGGACTGCGTCGGCATCGTGCGCGGAATGGCATCGACCGCCGCCCAGGGATCGCCCTGCACGGTCACGCCCAGGGACTGGGCCACGGCCAGGCACTCCAACACCACGTCGCGCACCACGGCGGCGATGCCTTCGCGGCGGACCAGGGGGCCATAGGGCAGGCCGGTGATGGCCGACAGGGCGTTGTAGGCGCAGTTGACGATCAGCTTGGTCCACAGGGTGCCGACCACGTTGTCGGAGACCAGCACCGGCACGCCGGCGTCGATGAGCAGTTGGGCCAGGGCCCCGCTGCCCGCCGAGGCCCCGATGACCAGCTCGCCGCGCCCGTGGTGTTTCACGTGCCCCGGCCCGGCCATCTCGGTGGCCACGTAGACCACCGCCGGCGTCACCACCTGCGGGATCAGGGCCTGCAGCCGCTCGGCGTTGTCCACGCCGTTCTGCAGGCTCAGCACCTGCGTCTGCGGCGCCAGGTGCGGCCGCAGCGCGGCGGCGGCGCTGTCGGTGTCGGTGGACTTGACACAGAACAGCACCAGCTCGGCGCCACGCGCCGCCGCCACGTCGGTGGACGCCTGCAGGGGCACGTGCTCCCGGAAAGACAGGGTGTCGAGCAACAGCCCGTGCCGCGACACCGCCGCCACATGCACCGGCCGCGCGATCAACGTCACCTCGTGGCCCGCGCGCGCCAGCATGCCGCCGTAGTAGCAGCCCACGGCGCCCGCCCCCATCACCGCGATCTTCATGCTTCGCTCCTTCATCCACAACAGCCCACATGCTGACACAGGTCCGCCCCGCCAGCCTTGCGCTTAGAATGCGCCCGTTGGTGCTCGCGGCCCGGTTCATGGGCTGCAGTTCAACGGGAAGCTGGGGGGAGTGGCCTGTCACGCAGGACCGCTCCTAACCAGCGCTGCCCCCGCAACGGTAAGCGGACGGGGTGGGTCACCACCCCCGCAGCCATCACGGCCACTGGGCGCCTGCCAAGGCGTTTGGGAAGGCGATGGCTGTTGTCTCCGCCAGCCCGGATACCGGCCAACAAGGTGGTGCCACGCCTGCGCGTCAGGGGCGGCACCGTAAGGTCCATTCACCGTCGGGGAAGGCGGTGCGGACATCCTGGCTTGTTCTTGTTCATGAAAACCCGCTTCTTCCGCACGCGCCGTGCCGCGTGGGTGATGGCCGCCTGCGCCACGCCGCTTTGCCACGCCCAGACCGCCCCCGCCTCGCTGTCCGAAACCCTGGTCACCGCGACCCGCACCGAACAGGCGCTGACCGACGTGGTCGCCGATGTCACGGTGATCGACCGCGCCGAACTGGAACGCAGCGGCGCCAGCGGCCTGGCCGACGTGCTGGCGCGCCAGCCCGGCCTGTCCATGGCTCGCAACGGCGGCCCGGCCGGCACCACCAGCGTCTTCGTGCGCGGCGCCGAAAGCCGCTTCACCGCCGTCATCATCGACGGCGTGCGCATCGACTCGCAGTCCACCGGCGGTGCGTCGTGGAACGCCATCCCGCTGTCGCAGATCGAGCGCGTCGAGATCGTGCGCGGCCCGGCCGCCGCGGTCTACGGCTCGGACGCCCTCGGCGGGGTGATCCAGATCTTCACGCGCCGTGGCGAGCAGGGCTTCGCGCCGGCCATCAGCGTGGGCGCCGGCAGCCACGGCACCTACAAGGCCGACGCCAGCCTCAGCGGCCGCGAAGGCGCGTTCGACTACGCGCTGGGCCTGAGCCGCGAGGTCAGCCAGGGCTTCAACGTCCAGCCCGCCGGCAACAACCCCGACCGCGACGGCCACCGCCACAGCGGGGCCACCGCCAGCCTGGGCTGGCAGCTGAACGCGGCGCACCGCCTCGAAGCCACCGCGCTGAGCAGCGACCAGGACGCGCAATACGACGGCAGCCGCGCTGGCCGCGACGACCACGCCCTGCAGCAGTTGCGCACCGTCGGCCTGCAGTGGCTGGCGCAGTGGAGCGACAGCCACCGCACCCGCCTGAGCACCAGCCAGAGCCGCGACCGCTACGAAACCCGTCCCTCGCCCTACGTCACCGACACCCGCATCACCAGCCACCTGCTGCACAACGAATGGCGGCTGGGCGCACACCAGTGGACGGCCGACATCGAGCGGCGCGAGGACCAGCTCGACAACGCCAGCACCGTCCCCACGCGCACACAGCGTTCGCAGGACGCGCTGGCCCTGGGTTACGGCCTGCACAGCGGCCCGCACACGGCCCAGCTCAACCTGCGCCACGACCAGGACAGCGAATTCGGCGGCAAGACCACCGGCAGCCTGGCCTACGCCTACGCGCTCACGCCCGCGTGGCGCGCCAGCGCCTCGGCCGGCACCGCCTTCCGCGTGCCCACGCTGTTCCAGCGCTTCAGCATCTACGGCACGCCCGACCTGCGGCCCGAATCGAGCCGCAACATCGAGTTCGCGCTCCGCTACGCCGGTGCCGGCCGCAACGCCAGCATCGTCGCCTACCGCAACCGGGTCGACAACCTGATCACCTACGTCAGCGGCCCGGGCAGCTGCATCAACGGCACCGCCAGCTTCCCCGGCTGCTACGGCAACACCGCGCGGGCGCAGTACAGCGGGCTCACGCTGTCGGGCGACCAGCGCGTGGGCGCCACCCTGCTGCGCGCCTCGCTCGACCTGATGAACCCCAAGGACCTCGACACCGGAAAGCAGCTGCGCCGGCGCGCGCAGCGCCAAGCCACGCTGGGCGCCGAACAGCGCGTGGGCGACTGGCATCTGGGCGGCGAGGTGCAACTCGTGGCCCACCGCTTCGACGATGCCAACAACACCCAGCGCCTCGGCGGCTACGGCGTGCTCAACCTGCACGCCAGCACATCGCTGGGCAGCGACTGGACGCTGCTGGCGCGCATCGACAACCTGGGCGACAAGTTCTACCAGACCACGCGTGGCTACGCCACCGCCGGACGCAGCCTGTACCTGGGCCTGAAATGGGCGCCGAAGTGAGTGCCGGCGCAACACCGCACGCACCGGTGTTGTGCCCGGTCGTGCTGGTCGCCGCCCCCGCCTCGGGCCAGGGCAAGACCACCGTGGCCGCGGCCCTGGCGCGGCTGCACAGCCGCGCCGGGCGCCGGGTGCGGGCCTTCAAGTGCGGGCCGGACTTTCTCGACCCGCACTGGCTGGGCCTGGCCTGTGGCCACCCGGTCGACAACCTCGACCTCTGGATGACCGGCGAGGACGAGGTCCGCGCGCGCCTGCACGCCGCCGCCAGCCAGGCCGACCTGCTGGTCGTCGAAGGTGTCATGGGCCTGTTCGACGGCACGCCCAGCGCGGCCGACCTGGCGCAGCGCTTCGGCCTGCCGGTGCTGGCGGTGATCGACGCCTCGGCCATGGCCGGCACCTTCGGCGCGCTGGCCTTCGGCCTGCAGCACTACCGCCCCGGCCTGCCCTGGGCCGGCGTGCTGGCCAACCGCGTGGCCAGCGCGGGCCACGCCCAGATGCTGCAGGCGGCGCTGCCCCCGGCCGACGGCGGCACCCGCTCGCCCTGGCTGGGCGCCGTGATGCGCGACGCCGCCTTCACCCTGCCCGAACGCCACCTGGGCCTGACCCTGGCCAGCGAGCTGCCCGACGCCATGGCGCGCCTGGACGCCGCCGCCGACGCGCTGGCGGCCACCCCGCTGGCCCGGCTGGACAGCGAGGCCATGGCCCGCTGCCAGGTGCGCTTCGAGGCGCCCGCCACCGGCGCCGCCGTGCCGCGCCTGCTCGATGGCCTGAGCATCGCCGTCGCCCGCGACGCCGCCTTCTGCTTCATCTACCCGGCCAACCTGGACAGCCTGCGCGCGCTGGGTGCCCGGCTGGTGTTCTTCTCGCCGCTGGCCGACGAGCCCCTGCCCGACTGCGACGCCGTCTGGCTGCCCGGCGGCTACCCCGAACTGCACACCCCCCTCCTGGGCGCCGCCGGCCGTTGCCGCGACAGCCTGCGCGCCCACGTGTCGGCGGGCAAGCCGGTGTGGGCCGAGTGTGGCGGCATGATGGTGCTGTTCGAGCACATCGCCGATGCCGAAGGCCGCGCCCAGCCGGCCTGGGGCCTGCTGCCCGGCGAGGTCCACATGCAGACCCGGCTGGCCGCGCTGGGACCGCAGCAGCTGACGCTGGCGGCCGGCACGCTGCGCGGCCACACCTTCCACTACTCGCGCTGCGACACCCCGCTGCCGGCCGTGGCCCGGACCACGTCGGTGCGTGGCGGCGTCACCCGCCCGGGCGAAGCCGTCTACCAGCAGGGCAGCCTGCGCGCGAGCTACTTCCACGCCTGGTTCGCCTCGGCGCCCGAGGCCACCGCCGCCCTGTTCCGGAGCGCGCCATGGTGAGCCCGGCCGTCGCACACAGCGAACTCATCCTGGGCGGCCAGAAAAGCGGCAAGTCGCGCCGCGCCGAACTGCTGGCCCAGGCCTGGCTCGCGGCCGACCCTGCCCACGAGGCGCTGCTGATCGCCACCGCCCAACCCTGGGACACCGAAATGCGCGAGCGCATCACACGCCACCAGCGCGACCGCGCCGAGCGGGTGCCCGGCCTGCGCACGCACGAGGAAGCCCATGCGCTGGCGCACGCCCTGCGCCAGCACGGCCAGCGCCACACCCTGCTGGTGGTCGACTGCCTGACCCTGTGGCTGACCCACCGGCTGATGCCGCCCGAGGGCCAGCCCGCGATGGACGCCGGACGCCTGTCCGCCGCCATCGACGAGCTGTGCCAGGCCATCGCCACGGCCCCCGGTCCGGTGGTGCTGGTGGGCAATGAAATTGGCCTCGGCGTGATCCCGATGGGACGCGAAGTGCGCGCCTTCGTCGACGCGCTGGGCCAGCTCAACCAGGCCGTCGCGGCCGGCTGCGAACGTGTCACCCTGATGGCCGCCGGCCTGCCACTGACCCTGAAGGACAAACCATGCGCACGGTAAAACGGTGGGCCCACGTGGCCTGGCTGCTGGCCCTGGCGGCGGGCCAGGCACTGGCCCTGCAGGTCACCGACGACCGCGGCGTCAACGTCCAGTGGGACAGCCCGCCACAGCGCATCGTGTCGCTCCTGCCCTCGCTGACCGAAAGCGTGTGCGAGCTGGGCCAGTGCCACAAGCTGGTGGCGGTGGACCGTTACTCGAACTGGCCCCAGCAGATCGCGGCCCTGCCCCGCGTGGGCGGCGGGCTGGACCCGAACATCGAGGCCATCGTCGCCCTGCGGCCCGACGTGGTGCTGCTGTCGCACGCCTCGCGCGCCATCCCCCGGCTCGAGGCCCTGGGCCTGAAGGTGGTGGCGCTGGAGCCCAAGTCCCACGCCGACGTGCAGCGCGTGCTCGGCAAGGTGGCCACCGTGGCCGGCCTGGACGCCGCCGCCGCCCAGGCCGTTTGGCGCCACATCGACGCCGCGGTGTCGGCGGCGGCGCAGTCGCTGCCCCCCGGCGTGCGGCGTACCCGGGTGTACTTCGAGGTCAACCCCGGCCCCTACGCGGCGGGCGAGGCTTCCTTCATCGGCGAGACCCTGGCCCGCCTGGGCGTGCGCAACATCGTGCCCGCCGCGCTCGGCCCCTTCCCCAAGCTCAACCCCGAATACATCGTGCGCGCCAACCCCGACCTCATCATGGTCGGCCAGCGCAGCGTGGCCGGCATGATGCAGCGCCCCGGCTGGCACAGCCTGCCGGCCATGCGCGGGCAGCACCTGTGCGTGTTCCCGGCCGACCAGTCCGACATCCTGGTGCGGCCCGGCCCGCGCATGGCCGAAGGCGCCCGCCTGATGGCCCGCTGCCTGGCCGAGAAGGCCCCGGGCCGCCCCCAGCCAGATCAACCCCCGGCGGGGGCAGCGACCCGCTCAGCGGCGGAGCGTGGGGGGAACACATGAACGCCGGCCGTGCGTCCTGGCTGCTGGCCGGCCTGCTGTTCGCCGCCCTGGCGTTGGCCGCGCTGGGCGTGTGCGTGGGCAGCGTCGGCTTCGAGAACCTGCTCGGCCCCCTGCTGCACCCCGAGGCCGACCCGGCCGCCACCGCCATGGCGCGCCAGATCGTGGGCGAGATCCGCCTGCCGCGCACACTGGGCGCCTGGGGCGCGGGCGCCCTGCTGGGCCTGGGCGGCGCGGTGGCGCAGGGCCTGTTCCGCAACCCGCTGGCCGATCCCTACCTGCTGGGCAGCGCCTCCGGCGCCTCGCTGGGCGTGGCGCTGGCGCTGGCGGCCCTGGGCGGGGCGGGCGGCATGCTGGGCGCCGGCATGATGAACAGCGGCGTGGCCGTGAGCGTGTTCTCCAGCAGCGTCTGGGTGCGCCTGGGCCTGACCGGCGCGGCCTTCGGCGGCGCGGTGCTGGCGGTGCTGCTGACCCTGGTGCTGTCGCGTGGCGTGCAGCACACCCTGCGCCTGCTGCTGGCCGGCGTGGTGGTGGGCGTGGTGCTGGGCGCCACGACCCACCTGGTGCTGCTGTTCTCGCCCGAATCGCTGCAGGCCATGCAGGCCTTCATGCTGGGCTCCACCAGCTTCGTGGGCTGGACCGCCTGCACCCTGATGGCCGGCGTGTGGGCCGGCTGCACGCTGGCCGCCTGGCTGCTGGCGCGCGTGCTCGACGGCCTGAGCCTGGGCGACGCCACCGCGCGCAGCCTGGGCCTGCCGCTGGGCCCCATGCGCGCGGCGCTGGTGGCGGTGCTGGCGCTGGCCACCGGCACCGCCGTGGCGCAGACCGGGCTGATCGCCTTCGTCGGCCTGGCCGCGCCCCACCTGGTGCGTTCGCTGGTCAAGACCACCAGCGGCCGCCTCATGCTGCTGGCCAGCTGCATGGGCGGTGCCCTGCTGATGGCCGCCGACACCCTGGCGCGCTGGCTGATCGCGCCGCAGGAGCTGCCGGTGGGCGTGCTCACCGCCGTGCTGGGCGGCGGCTACCTGCTGTGGTTGATGCACCGGGGCACCCGGCCGGGCACGGGAGGTGGGCTGTGAACACCACGCCGTCGTCACCCGGCGCCGCGCTGGAGGTCCACCAGCTGGGCGTGCGGCTGGGCCAGGCCGAGATCCTGCACGGCATCACGCTGGCGCTGCCGCGCGCGCGCTGGACCAGCATCGTCGGCCCCAACGGCGCCGGCAAGTCCACCCTGCTCAGGGCGCTGGCCGGCCTGCTGCCCCACGGCGGCCAGGTCGCCCTGCTGGGCCGGCCGCTGGCCGGCTGGCCCCACCGCGCGCGGGCGCGGCAGCTGTCGTGGCTGGGCCAGAACGAGACCAGCGCCGACGACCTCACGGTGTGGGACGTGGCCATGCTCGGCCGGCTGCCGCACCAGGCCTGGCTCAGCCCGCCCGGCGCGGCCGACCGGGCCGCCGTTGAACACGCGCTGCGCGCCACCCAGGCCTGGGACTGGCGCGCCCGCACGCTGGGCCAGCTCTCGGGCGGCGAGCGCCAGCGCGTGCTGCTGGCCCGCGCCCTGGCGGTGCAGGCCGAGGTGCTGCTGATGGACGAACCGCTGGCCAACCTCGACCCGCCCCACCAGGCCGACTGGCTGGCCATCGTGCGTGAGCTGGTGGGCCGGGGCCACACCGTGGTCAGCGTGCTGCACGAGATCGGCATGGCCCTGCACGCCGACGAACTGGTGGTGATGGCCCAGGGCCGCGTCACCCACCAGGGGCCGTGCGCCGAGGCCGCCACCCACCGCGCGCTGGAGGCCGTGTTCGACCACCGCATCGCCGTCCACGCCCTGCACGGGCAGTGGGTGGCGCTGCCCCGGGCCGGCGCCGCCGCCCACAACGATTTTTCAACCCGCGTTGGCGACAACGCATTGCCCAAGGAGCCGTCAGATGCACATTGAACCTGGATTGGTGGACAGCACCAAGATCGCGCTGAGCTACGCCACCGCCGCCGCCGCCCTCGGCTGCGCGGCCAAGCTGTCGCTGGACATGGCCCGGCGCGAAGGCGTGGCGGCCCTGCTGCTGCGCAGCGCCATCGCGGTCGCGCTGGTGTTCTGCTTCTTCGAGGTGTTCCCGCACCACCCGGTCGGCGTGTCCGAGGTCCACCTGATCCTGGGCACCACCCTGCTGCTGCTGTTTGGTGTGGCGCCGGCGGCCCTCGGCCTGGCCGGCGGCCTGCTGGTGCAGGGCCTGTTCTTCGAGCCGGCCGACCTGCCGCAGTACGGCATGAACGTCACCACCCTGCTGGTGCCGCTGTTCGCCACCGCCGCGCTGGCGCGCCGCGTCATCCCGGCCAACGTGGCCTATGTGGACCTGCGCTACGGCCAGGCCTTCAAGCTGTCGCTGGCCTACCAGGGCGGCATCGTGCTGTGGGTGGGCTTCTGGGCGCTGTACGGCGGCGGCACCGACGCGGCCAACCTGGCCAGCATCGGCGGCTTCGCGGCGGCCTACATGAGCGTGGTGCTGGCCGAGCCCCTGATCGACCTGGTCGTGCTGGCCGCCGCCAAGGCGCTGCACCGCCTGCAGGGCAGCGGGCTGGTCCAGCCGCGCCTGCACCACGCGGCCTGAGGTGGCGCCCCATGTTGATTGAAACGCCCCCCCTCCAGCGCGACACCCCAAAAGCCCAGGGCGAGCGGCGCGGCCTGGTCATGGTCCACACCGGCAACGGCAAGGGCAAGAGCACGGCGGCCTTCGGGCTGGCCCTGCGCGCCCACGGCCGGGGCAAGCCGGTCAAGGTCTATCAGTTCATGAAGGTGCCCTCTGCCCGCTTCGGCGAACACCGGCTGTTCGAGCAGCTCGGCATCCCGATCGAAGGCCTGGGCGACGGCTTCAGCTGGAAAAGCCGCGACCTCGATCACTCGGCCGAACTGGCCCAGGCCGGCTGGGCCAAGGCCGAGGCGGCCATACGCGCCGGCGAGCACTTCATGGTGGTGCTGGACGAGATCATGTACCCGCTGCGCTACGGCTGGATCGCGCTGGAGGCGGTGCTGGCCTGCCTGCGCGAGCGCCCGCCCTCGGTGACGGTGGTGCTGACCGGGCGCAACGCGCCTGCGGAGCTGGTCGAACTGGCCGACACGGTGACCGAGATGACCCTGGTCAAGCACCACTTCAACGCCGGCGTGCCGGCCCAGCGCGGCATAGAGGATTGACATGGCGCTGCGTACCCGGGCGCCGGCCGCCGCGTTGGCCGTGATGGGGATGCTGGGCTGGTCCGGGGCCCTGGCCCAGCAGCGCATCGTCACGCTGTCGCCGTCGCTCACCGAGGCGGTGTGCGCGCTGGGCCGCTGCGCCGCGCTGGTGGGCACCGACCGCCACTCCACCTGGCCCGAGGGCGTGCAGCAGCTGCCCCGCGTCGGCGGGCTGGCGGACGCGCAGATCGAGCACATCGTGCTGCTGCGGCCCGACCTGGTGCTGCTCGGCCCGCGCAGCCGAGCCGAGGAACGCCTGCAGTCGCTGGGCGTGCCGGTGCAGAAGTTCGACGCCCGCACCCACGCCGACCTGCGGCAGACCCTGCTCGACCTGGGCCGCCTGCTGGGCGAGCCGGAGCGGGCCCGGGCGCTGCTGCGCCGCATCGACGCCGAGCTGCAGTCGGCCGCCCAGCGCATGCCCGCCGCGCTGCGGGGACGCAGCGTGTACGTCGAGGTCGGCGGCGGCTCGGCGGCCAGCGCCGGCAGCTTCATCGGCGAGACCGTGGCCGCGCTGGGGCTGAACAACATCGTGCCGGCCGAGATGGGCCTGTTCCCCAAGGTCAACCCCGAGATGGTGGTGCGCCGCGCGCCCGACCTCGTCATCGCGCCCCAGGGCAGCGGCCAGGCCATGGCCGACCGCCCGGGCTGGCGCGCCATGGGGGCCGTGCGGCAGGGCCGCCTGTGCCTGCTCGACGACAGCCGCATGGACCTGCTCTCGCGCCCCGGCCCCCGCGTGGGCGAGGCGGCCCAGATG
The DNA here is from genome assembly GCF_038440225.1 of Hydrogenophaga sp. OTU3427. NCBI lineage: Bacteria > Pseudomonadati > Pseudomonadota > Betaproteobacteria > Burkholderiales > Comamonadaceae > Hydrogenophaga > Hydrogenophaga sp. OTU3427. The sequence continues at coordinate 89,108 of NZ_JASATI010000017.1, forward strand.
CTGGTGGACTGCCTCAGGAACCTGCCCGCCAGCCCACGCTGAAACCCTTTCTTCCACCCCCCATTTTGCCCAGGCCCGACATGAGCTTCCAGAAGATTCCCACCACCGTCGTCACCGGCTTCCTCGGTGCCGGCAAGACCACCCTGCTGCGCCACCTGCTGACCCACGCCCAGGGCCGGCGCATCGCCGTCATCGTCAACGAGTTCGGCGAGCTGGGCATAGACGGCGAGCTGCTGCGCGCCTGCGGCATAGGCTGCGACGAGAACGGCGACAGCAACGGCCAGCTGTTCGAGCTGGCCAACGGCTGCCTGTGCTGCACCGTGCAGGAAGAGTTCGCCCCGGTCATGGAGCAGCTCGCCGCGCGGCGCGACCAGATCGACCACCTGGTGATCGAGACCTCGGGCCTGGCGCTGCCCAAGCCGCTGGTGCAGGCCTTCCAGTGGCCCAGCCTGCGCACCACCTTCACGGTGGACGCGGTGGTCACCGTGGTGGACGCGCCGGCCGTGGCCGCCGGCCAGTTCGCCGACAACCCCGTGGCCGTGGACACGCAGCGCCGCGCCGACGAGAACCTGGACCACGACGCGCCGCTGGCCGAGCTGTTCGAGGACCAGCTGGCCACCGCCGACCTGGTGGTGATCCACAAGACCGACGGCCTGGACGCGGACACGCTGGCCCGGGTCGAGTCCAGCGTGCGCGCCCAAACACCCGAAGGCGTGAAGCTGGTGCGGGCGCAGCAGGGCCGGGTCGACATCGGCCTGCTGCTGGGCATGGGCCGCGCGGTGGAGGACGTGATCGACCAGCGCCCAACCCACCACGACGCGGAAGAGGACCACGACCACGATGAGTTCGACTCGCTGTCGCTGACGCTGGAGGTGGCCGACCGCCAGCGCCTGCTGGACGCGCTGGCGGCGCTGGTGCGCCGGCACGAGATCTACCGCGTCAAGGGCTTCGTGGCGCTGCCCGGCGTGTCCATGCGCCTGCTGGTGCAGGGCGTAGGCCAGCGCTTCGACAGCCAGTTCGACCGCCCCTGGCGCCCCGGCGAGCCGCGCGCCAGCCGCCTGGTCTTCATCGGCGACCACCTCGATGCCGCCATGCTGCGGCGCGAACTGCAGGCCAGCCTGGACGCCGCCGCCACGGCGGCCTGACGGCGGGAGGCGCGCATGCACCTGCTCTCCACCCGACCGGGCGGCCACGTCGAGGACGGCGGCCAGGGCGTGGTGCGCGTGGCGCAGACGCCGGGCGACATCGTGGTGCTCAGCGCGGCCGACACCACGCTGTCACTGCTGGCCGACGTGGTGGAAACGCTGCCAACGGATTTCCCTTCGGTGCGGCTGGCCAACCTGATGTGGCTGCGCCAGCCGGCGTCCATGGACATGTACGCGGACGAGGTGCTGCGCCACGCGCGGGTGGTGGTGATCGACCACCTGGGCGCCCCGGCCGACTGGGCCTACTTGGTGGAGCAGGCGGGCGCGCTGGCGCGCCGGCACGGCCAGTGGCTGGCGCTGTTTTCAGGCGACCAGGACGAAGACCCACAGCTGCTCATGCGCGGCACGGCGGCGGTGGCCGACGCCCGCTTCCTCTGGCGCTGCCTGCGCGAGGGCGGGCGCGACAACGCGCGCGCCTTCTTCGGGCTGATCGCCCACCGCGCCCTGGGCCGGGGCGCGCTGCCCGCGCCGCCCCAGCCCATGCCCGCCGTCGCCCGCTACCACCCGGCCCAGGCCCTGTCTTGGCTGCCGGGGGCGCCGGTGGCGCTGCTGCTGTTCTACCGGGCCCACGCGCAATCGGGCAACACGGCGGTGTTCGACGCCCTGCTGGCGGCGCTGCACGGGCAGAGAGTGAACACGCTGGCGCTGGCGCTGGATTCGCTGAAGTCGCCGCCCTCGCTGGCCACCGTGCAGGCCGTGGCCGCCGAACACGCGGTCGACGTGGTGCTCAACGCCACCAGCTTTGCCGTCGGCGCCCTGGACGACGACGGCGCGGATGGCGTGGACGCGCCGCCGCTGGCCGGCGACGCGCCGGTGCTGCAGCTCATCACCGCCGGCTGTTCCATCGAGCAGTGGTCGGCCGACCCGCACGGCCTTCAGCCGCGCGACCTGGCCATGCAGGTGGTGCTGCCCGAGGTCGACGGCCGCATCGGCACGCGGGCCATCAGCTTCAAGGGCCTGGCCTGGCGCTGCGAACGCGCGCAGGTGGACGTGGTGCGCTACCTGCCCGATGCCGGGCGCATCGCCTTCGTGGCCGAGCTGGCCCGACGCTGGTGCCAGCTGCGCCACACGCCGATGGCGCAACAGCGCCTGGCCCTGGTGCTGGCCAACTACCCCCACAGCGACGCCCGCCTGGCCAACGGCGTCGGCCTGGACACGCCGGCCTCGGTGGCGCGCATCCTGCAGGCGCTGCAGGCCGGGGGCTGCGCCACCGGCGAGCTGCCCGCCCACGGCGATGCGCTGATGGCGCGCCTGATCGCGGGCGTGACCAACGACCTCGAGGCCAACGCCGCGCGCCCCACCGGGCAGAGCCTGTCGCTGGCCGACTACCTGGCCGATTTCCGCGCCCTCGCGCCCGAGCGGCAAGCCGAGGTCAACACGCTCTGGGGCCCGCCCGAACACGACCCCATGCTGCGCGGCGGCCGCTTCATGGTGCCCGGCCTGCGCCTGGGCCAGGTCTTCGTCGGCATACAGCCGGCGCGCGGACGCGACCTCGACCGGGTGGCCAGCTACCACGACGCCGACCTGGTGCCGCCCCACAGCTACCTGGCCTTCTACTTCTGGCTGCGCCGCGCCTGGCGCGCCGACGCCGTGGTGCACGTGGGCAAGCACGGCAACCTCGAATGGCTGCCGGGCAAGAGCGTGGCCCTGGGCGCCGGCTGCTGGCCCGACGCCCTCCTCGGCCCGCTGCCCCACCTCTACCCCTTCATCGTCAACGACCCCGGCGAGGGCAGCCAGGCCAAGCGCCGCACGCAGGCGGTCATCATCGACCACCTGATGCCGCCGCTGACGCGGGCAGAGACCTACGGCCCGCTGCAGGTGCTGGAGCGCCAGATGGACGAGTACTACGAGGCCCTGTCGCTGGACCCGCGCCGCGCCGCGCGGCTGCGCCAGGCCATCCTCGACCAGGTGCTGCGCCACGGCCTGCACGCCGACCTGGGCGTCGAGGCGCCGGCCGGCGAGGCCGCGCGCGAGCGCCTGCTGGAGCGGCTGGACGCCTACCTGTGCGAGATCAAGGAATCGCAGATCCGCGACGGCCTGCACGTGTTCGGCGCCTCGCCCCAGGGCCGACAGCGCACCGACACCCTGCTGGCCCTGGCGCGTTTTCCGCGCGGCAAGGGCCCGGCCCAGGCCAGCCTGCTGCGGGCCCTGGCCGCCGACCTCGGGCTGCACGGCTTCGACCCGCTGGACCCCGACTGGAACCGGCCCTGGCACGGACCACGTCCCGCGCCACTGGCGGCCCTGGGCGACGGGGCCTGGCGCCACGCCGGCCACACCCGCGAGCGCCTGGAACACCTGGCCAGCCGGCTGCTGGACGGCAGCGAAGCGCGGGACCTGACCCGCTGGCCCCACGCCACCCCGGTGCTCGACGAGGTGGCCCACCGGCTGGCACCCCGGCTGGACGCCTGCGGCACGCAGGAGATGACCCAGCTGCTGCGCGGGCTGCGGGGCCGCTTCGTGCCGCCCGGCCCCAGCGGCGCGCCCTCGCGCGGGCGGCCCGACGTGCTGCCCACCGGGCGCAACTTCTATTCGGTCGACACCCGCGCCGTGCCCACGCCCACCGCCTACGCCATGGGCGCGCTGGCGGCCGAGCGCGTGATCGAACGCCACCTGCAGGACCACGGGACCTGCCCGGCCTCGGTCGGCCTGTCGGTCTGGGGCACCAGCACCATGCGCACCGGCGGCGAGGACATCGCCCAGGCCATGGCCCTGCTGGGCGTGCGGCCCACGTGGGCGCCGGGCAGCCAGCGGGTGGTCGACATCGAGGTGCTGCCCATGGCCATCTGCCAGCGGCCGCGGGTGGACGTGACCCTGCGCATCTCGGGCTTCTTCCGCGACGCCTTCCCCAACGTGATCGACCTGTTCGACACGGCGGTACGGGCGGTGGCGGCGATCGCGCCGGAGGACGAGCCCGACGAGGTCAACCCGGTGCGTGCGCGGGTAGCGCGCGAGGCGGCCGAGGCGCGCGCGCGCGGCCTGTCCGACGAGGCGGCGCAGCGGCAGGCGAGCTGGCGCGTGTTCGGCCCGCGCCCCGGCGGCTACGGCACCGGCCTGCAGGAACTCATGGACGGCGGGCGCTGGGAGGGCCAGGACGACATCGCCCAGGCCTACCTGCGCGCCGGTGCCTTCGCCTACGGCCAGGGCGAACACGGCGCCCCCGCGCGCGCGAGTTTCGAGCGCCGCGTGGCCGGGCTCGACGCGGTGCTGCACAACCAGGACAACCGCGAGCACGACATCCTCGACTCCGACGACTACTACCAGTTCCAGGGCGGCATGGCGGCGGCCGTGTCGCACCTCGCCGGCCGGCCGGCCGCGCTCTACCACGGCGACTTCAGCACCCCCGGCGCGCCACGCATACGCAGCCTGGGCGAGGAGCTGGCGCGCGTGGTGCGCTCGCGCGTGGCCAACCCCAAGTGGATCGCCGGCGTCCAGCGCCACGGCTACAAGGGCGCGTTCGAGATGGCGGCCACGGTGGACTACCTGTTCGGCTTCGACGCCACCACCGGCCAGATCGGCGACCACCAGTACGCCCTGGTGGCCGACGCCTACCTGCACCACCCGGCCAACCGCGCCTTCCTGCGGCAGCACAACCCGCAGGCGCTGCGCAGCATCGGCGAGCGCCTGCTCGAAGCCATGCGGCGCGGCCTGTGGCAATCGCCTGGCGACCACCGCGAGCGCATCGCGCAACACCTGCTGGAACTCGAACACCGCCTGGAAACCCAGGGCGAAGGACCGATCACATGAGCCCCACACCTTGCACCGCGCCGCTGCTGGAGCCGGCCAGCGAAACGCGTTTCCCCTTCACCGCCCTGGTGGGCCACGAGCGCCTGCGCCAGGCCCTGCTGCTGGCGGCGGTGGACCCCGGCATAGGCGGCGTGCTGATCACCGGCCCGCGCGGCACCGCCAAGTCCACCGCCGCGCGCGCGCTGGCCGCCCTGCTGCCGGGTGCGCCCTTCGTCACCCTGCCGCTGGCCGCCAGCGTGGAACAATTGGTGGGGACGCTCGACCTCGAGGACGTGCTGCGCGACGGCCAGGTGCGGCTGGCGCCCGGCCTCCTGGCGCGCGCGCACGGCGGCGTGCTCTACGTGGACGAGGTCAACCTGCTGCCCGACGCGCTGGTCGACGCGCTGCTGGACGTGGCGGCCAGCGGCATCAACACCATCGAGCGCGACGGCATCTCGCGCCAGCACGCGGCGCGCTTCGTGCTGGTGGGCACCATGAACCCGGAAGAAGGCGATCTGCGCCCGCAGCTGCTGGACCGCTTCGGCCTCGCGGTGGCGCTGGACAACCCGGCCGAGCCGGCGCTGCGCCAGGCCATCCTGCAGACGCGGCTGGCCTTCGACCAGGACCCGGCCGCGCTGGTGGCGCGCCACGCGCCCGAGCAGGCCCGCCTGGTGGCGGACATCGCCGCCGCCCGGGGCCTGCTGGGCGCGGCCGAATGGCCGCAGGCGGTGCTGCGGCAGGCGGCCGAGCGGGCCCTGGCGGCCGGGGTCGACGGCCTGCGCGGCGACCTGGTGCTGCTCAAGGCCGCCCGCGCCCACGCGGTGCTGGCCGGCCGCACCCTGGTGGACACGCCCGACCTGGACGCGGTGGCGGCGCTGGCGCTGGACCACCGGCGCACCCGGCCCGACACGCCCCCCGCCGGCAGCGGGCAGGCGGCGTCGCGGCCGGACGGCGGCGCCCCGCCCCCCCCCCCCCCCCGCGCCCCCGGTCGCGGCGGCCCCC